>CALDFV010000184.1 GCA_937942145.1 uncultured Opitutaceae bacterium | reverse complement strand
CCTCTGACGTCTGCCGCTTTTAGGCTGCGCGGAGATTCTCAGTACGTGAGTCAGATTTATGCTAGCGCGATAAGCGTGGACGCTATGGATTCCGCCAAGGAGGAACTCGAGCAAACCTTGCGACAAGCCCACAAGCTCATCAATGGGCAAGAAGACGACTTCAGTGTTCGCAGTCAGTCGGAACTGACCGAGGCCTTTACCTCAACCACGGAAACCATGACCACCTTCTTAACAGTAGTGGCCGCGGTTTCATTACTCGTGGGTGGCGTTGGGATCATGAACATCATGTTGGTTTCGGTGACTGAGCGTACTCGGGAAATCGGTATCCGTGTTGCCGTCGGCGCCCGCAGTACGGATGTGCTGATTCAGTTTCTTATCGAAGCGGTCGTGCTCAGTGTGGCGGGAGGCGCCATCGGTATCGCATTGGCCTATGGTGTATGCGACATTGTGCAGGCAAAGTTCGGTATGACGACGATCGTAAAATCCTGGATCATCGCCGTATCGCTAGGTGTGTCCGCATTGATAGGAATCGTCTTCGGTCTGTATCCCGCTTTCATGGCTTCAAGGCTCGATCCGATAGATGCGCTGAGACACGAGTAGAGGCAGTGGACTGATTCGCCTAGTGGGTTAATTTGGTGGGGCTAGGACCTCACTCCTTCGCTGGAGCTTCGCCAGCGCAAGCCGGGCACTCCTCGTTAGTTTGATTGAGGGCCGAGAGGTCCTCGCCCTACCTTTTGTGGGAATTCCCCTTTCCGTAGGGCTAGCGCTTACGCTACGCCGCGTAAGCCGAGTCTTGATGTAGCAAACGCGGCACAGCACAAGCGCTGGCCCTACGTGCAACCATTCAAAAGAATCGCGGTGTAAAACCGCTCCTACTGATTTGTTCGCTGTTGGTCTGTGGTGCTCCCTTTTCTTTCGCCTGATCGCTCAGTGGTTTGACAGAGTGGATAGGATTGTCTCAGTCTTCCGTTTCCAGACCCCTGTCCCATGCCTGAAAAACCCAACGTTCTTCTTATCTCTACCGACCACTGGCCCGCATCTTTGCTAGGATGCGCCGGTCATCCTGCGATTCAGACGCCCACCCTTGATCAATTGGCGGCAAACGGTACTCGTTTTACCAATACCTATGCGGAGTGCCCGGTTTGCATACCGGCACGCCGCACGCTCATGACCGGAACAACCCCGCGAACTCATGGAGATCGCGTCTTTCAGGAAACGCTCCCGATGCCCGACCTGCCGACCATGGCAGAGACCTTCAAGGGGGCCGGCTACCAAACTTACGCGGTGGGAAAACTGCATGTTTACCCTCAGCGTAATCGTATCGGATTTGACGATGTCATCCTAGATGAGGAGGGGCGGCAGATATACGGCGTGGTAGACGACTATGAGCTGTTTCTCGGCGACCAGGGATATGCAGGGCGGTTTTTTGAGCATGGGATGAGTAACAATGAATACAGTTACCGCCCATGGTTCCTGCCTGAAGAAACGCACGCTACCAATTGGGCGGCGAACCAAATGTGCCGTGTCATCAAGCGGAGGGACCCGGAAAAACCGGCGTTTTGGTACTTGTCCTTTCGGCATCCACATCCGCCACTACTCCCCATGCAGAGCTATATGGATCTTTACCGGGATATGGGAGTTGAAATCGACATGCCTCATACGGGTGCCTGGACTCAAGAGGAGAACCCCTGCTTCAGCCTCCAAGTGGATTTCGACCGAGGGAGCAAGTTCTCCACGGAGCAAATTCGAGGCGCAAGACTGGCGTTCTATGCACTGTGTACGCAAATCGACCATCAGCTAAGGGTCATCATTGGCACGCTTCGAGAGGAAGGACTGCTCGATAACACGATCATCTGTTTTACCTCGGACCATGGAGACATGCTAGGAAATCACAACATGTGGGCAAAGCGTTTGTTTTACGAGAATTCAGCCAACATTCCGATGCTTCTCATGGGTGTCAAAGGGGACAAAAGAGTGGGGCATCATCGGATCGATGACCGTCTCGTTGGTTGGCAGGATGTGATGCCGACATTGCTCGATCTGGCCGATATCGAAATCCCAGATACCGTGGATGGTATCTCGATGGTGGGCGAAGAAAAGCGCGAGTGGTTTTACGGGGAAGTGGATGAAGGGCCTCGCGCCACTCGGATGATACATGATGGTCGCTACAAATTGATTTACTACGGAACGGGAAACCGGCGACTCTTGTTTGATCTGAAAGAGGACCCTAATGAATTGGTAGATCTCTCGGAGTCGATCGAGCATGTGGATATACTGGAAAAGCTAATCGAGCGGCTCATCAGCCAATTGTACGGAGAAGACGAATCGTGGATACAAGACGGAGTGTTAGTGGGAGTTAAAGATCAGCCTTTCAAGCCAGGGCCTAACCGAAGTTTGACCAGCATGCGAGGTGCCCACTGGCCACCTCCCCCCGCTAGTGGGATGCCGCAAATTGAGTGGTATTCTGCGGACGAGTGACAGGGGCTGAGCCCTGACTCCATCGACAGCGATTCACCCGTATTTTATCAGTTAGGGCCACGACCTCCGGCTTGCCCGAGGAACCTGCCACCATCATTTGATCTGCCTACACGGCAGACCCGGAGGCCCTATCCCAACCTTAGCGGCTATCACGATAATGTTTTTAACAGGATGCGTTCGGCGGCGCCTCACTCGCATGATCTTGCGTTGCGAAAGCATGATTTAGTGGACGCGTAGGGGCGGTTTTACACCGCGATTGTGGACCAGGTTGTCGCGGTGTAAAACCGCTCCTACGAGTTGCTAGTGGGTTATGTAGGGAGTGAAATCCTCCTGCTAGTGGGTTATGTAGGGGGTCGAATCGCGGTGTAAAACCGCTCCT
>CALDFV010000183.1 GCA_937942145.1 uncultured Opitutaceae bacterium | reverse complement strand
AAGCCACCAACAGGTTGGGGTCTACGCCAAGCTTCGAGGTATTTACCCGAAGGGTTTGGTTGGCCTTTTTCGATAATGTCAGGCGACAATATCATGCACGACATGTCCATGCACATCCGTCAGACGGAAATCGCGTCCTTGGTACCGGTAGGTTAGCTTGGTGTGGTCGATTCCCAGCAAGTGCAAGATGGTGGCGTTTAGATCGTGAACGTGCACGGCTCCGGGTGTAAAGTGATGCTTTGTAGGTTGGCGTCCCCCTACCAATGGATTTCCGTCACCATCCAAAATGTTATACCCAAGCTCATCGGTCTGCCCGTACGTAGTGCCCCCCATGACTCCACCGCCAGCCATCCACATTGTGAAGCAACGGGGATGATGATCGCGACCGTACGAACCTGAACCGTATTCCCCTTGCGAATACGCTGTACGTCCAAACTCCCCTCCCCATACGACCAGAGTATCCTCGAGCATACCGCGACGCTTCAAGTCGGCTATAAGGGCCATGCAACCACGGTCGACGTCTTTGCACTGAGCGGGCAACTCTGTGCGGAGGTTATCGTGCTGATCCCAACCGCGATGAAATATCTGAATGTTTCTGACGCCGCGCTCGGCCAGCCGACGCGCATTGAGGCAACACGCTTCGAACGTCCCCGGAGTCCTCGCCTTCTCGCCGTAGAGCTTCCAGGTCGAATCTGACTCCTGGCTGAGGTCCATTAGTTCCGGAACCGCAGCCTGCATACGGTAGGCCATTTCGTGTTGCTCCAGACGAGCCAGAATGCCGGGATCGCCAAAGTCCCGATAATGTTCCTGGTTGATCGCCGCTAGGGCATCTAACTGGTCGCGGCGTTGGGATCGCAATACGCCTTTCGGATTATTCAAATAGAGCACGGGTTCTTCGCCTCCTCGAAAAATAACGCCTTGATGATTGGAGGGCATAAAACCGCTTCCCCAAAGCCTCCCAAACAAGCTCGTTCCCTGCTGCGTACCCTGCGAATGCATCACGACGTAACTGGGCAAATCCGAATTCTCGCTGCCCAGCCCATAGCTCAACCAGGCGCCCAAACTCGGCCGCCCTGGGATCTGGCTACCCGTCTGGATATAGGTGATTCCCGGATCGTGATTAATCGCCTCGGTGTGAACGCTGTGAATAACGCAGAGGTCCTTCACCACCTTGGCGGTATGAGGCAAAAGCTCGCTCACCCAAATGCCGCGGTCGTGATTATCGTAATGTGAAAACGAGTACTCGCTTGGCATTACTTTCAGCGTGCCTTTCGACATTCCGGTAACGCGCTGGCCATCGCGGATGTGAGGCGGCAATTCCTTACCCGCAAGTTCCCGCATCTTTGGCTTGT
The DNA here is from genome assembly GCA_937942145.1 of uncultured Opitutaceae bacterium. Classification (GTDB taxonomy): domain Bacteria; phylum Verrucomicrobiota; class Verrucomicrobiia; order Opitutales; family Opitutaceae; genus Pelagisphaera. The sequence goes on along the minus strand of CALDFV010000183.1, from coordinate 2,251 downwards.
AGTCCCAAAGGTCGTGTTGGCTAGGCCCCCCCTCCATAAACAAGTAGATTACCCGCTTTGCTCGAGGCCTATGGTGAGTCGTCCCTTGATTCGGACCTGCCGAGAAAGCCGGCCCCAACAAACCCGCCAATGCCGCCGTTCCCACGCCCAGTCGCGCTCGCCCGAAAAACTGGCGGCGGGTCATCATGAGTTCATGTTCGCGAATCGGATCAGCTTCCATCGTCGTTCTTTAGTACAGGAGAATAACCGGATCGCTTGCCATGACGGCGACGGCGACCTGGGTCCAAGCGGCAACTTCTATCGGATCGAGCGATTCGTTTCGCTGCCCTTCACCAATTTCGAGTAACGATTCGGCCAGAGAAGGGTCCGCTGAATAAGCATTTTTCGTCTTCTCGAGCAGCGATGCGCACGCGGTCCGTTCCGATTGATTCGCTTCCCGACCTGCCAGCGACTCGAAGAGATGGTTGACAAGCGCTTCATCGCTTTCCCGAGATTCGACCATCGACTCGGCCAACGTCCTCGCGGAATAGATTCGCTGAGGTTCGTTCAAGAGCGCCAGCGATTGAAGCGGCGTATCCGTGCGGGACCTGCCAGCGCAAGCGGATTCGCGATTCGGCGCATCGAATAGGGTCATCATAGGATGAGGGCTGGCCCGTTTCCAATAGACGTAAATACTACGGCGATAGACTTTGGTTCCCGTATCCGGAACATATACGCGCGTATTGCTTTTCTGGTGACCGATCGACTCCCACATCCCGGGTGGCTGGTAAGGCTTCACTCCCTCGCCGCCCATGAACGGATCGAGTACACCCGCAGCGAAGAGCGTCGAGTCTCGGATAACCTCCGCATCGAGCCTGAAGCTCGGGCCGCGAGCGTAAAGCCGGTTTTCCGGATCATCGATGTCGACCCGCCTAGCGGATGACTGTCGAAACGCCCTACTCAGCACTAGCCGCCGCAACATCGCTTTTTGATCCCAACCGCTCGATTGGAACTCCAGAGCCAAGAAGTCCAGCAGTTCAGGATGCGTTGGATGCTCACCTTGAAGTCCAAACTCCTCAGGCGTTCTCACCAGCCCTAAACCAAAAACCTGTTGCCACAGTCGGTTCACCAATACGCGAGCCACAAGAGGATTATCCGGAGCGGTTAGCCATCTCGCTAGACCCAGCCGATTTCGAGGGGCGTCCTCAGGCATGCCCCCGACAGCGGCGATTACGTCGGGTTGGAGTGCCGGACCCGATGGCGAAACGTATTCACCTCGCTCCAGAAGAAAGGTTGGTCTCGGCTCTCCCTCCTCAGCTATCAGAGTCGTGGACATGCGACATTCGATTTCGGCAAGTTCGAAGGCCTGCTCACCCGTCATCTCGAATCCCAGTGGCTTCAACTCTTTGTACCGCTTCCAGTCCGCAATATCACGCGGCGCCTTCTCAACGGGCGGAAGGTCGTATTTATAGCCATCGAGCGGCTTCTCGGCGGTATTGTTGAAAAACGCAAAGAGCTGGAAATACTCCTTTTGACTGATGGGATCGTACTTGTGAGTGTGGCAACGGGCGCACTGCAAACTCAGACCGAGAAATGCTGTACCCAAGTTTTCGACACGATCGAAATTGTTTTTCGCCTGGAATTCTTCCGGAATCGACCCGCCTTCATTCGTCGTCGGGTTCATGCGCACATACCCCGTGGCAACCCGCTGCTCAAGCGAGGGCTCGGGCAACAAATCTCCCGCCAGCTGCCAAGTGATAAACTGGTCCATCGGCAGATTGTCGTTGAACGCTTGTATGACCCAGTCGCGATAAGGATAGAGCCCCCTTCGAACATCTCGGGCCAGACCCGATGTATCCCCGTATCGAACCGCGTCTAACCAGTACCGGGCCCGATGTTCCCCATAGGCTTCGCTTTGCAGCAGTTGATCCACGTACGCATCGTAGGCGTAACGATCGTTTGACGACACCAGAGCCTCCACTGCTTCGGCAGTTGGAGGCAATCCAGTGAGGACCAGAGAGGTCCGACGAGCTAGGGTCCTAAGATCCGCCTCCGGCGAAAAATCGAGCGTATTCGATCGCAGGTCGGCATTGATGAATTCATCGACCGAATTGAAGCGAGCATCCCTTTGCGGCTGTTCGAATGCCCAGTGCTTGGCGTATTGCGCGCCGGAAAGGACCCAATTTTCCAGGATTTCGCGCTCCGACTCGCTCAATGGCTTTTCGTCAATCGGAGGCATCGGATCTTCCTTGTCCGCGATGCGAGCAAGCAG
>CALDFV010000182.1 GCA_937942145.1 uncultured Opitutaceae bacterium | reverse complement strand
TGTCCGGGTGGTCGTTAATCCAAGCAGATGATGTATCCACACCAGGAATATCCGTGAACGGTAAGTGGCGGTATACAAGGTTGGCGTTGGTCGGTATCCAGTCGCGCTTGGTCCATTCCATTTTTGGCCCCCGACTGCCAGTCATGGATGCCCGCATCTGTTTCAAATCAGGGTCGTAGTTCTGAGCCTCCGGATCTTCTCCAATAAACATGGCTGCAAAACGCTTTGAACGATTTTGAAAGAGAGCATCCTCCGGCCTCACGAATCCCAGAGTGTAGAAATCGACGTAACCTTCTCCATGGTGCATCCAATCCCAATTTGAATCGAACTCCCGATAGATTTGTCCGTAACGCGTAAACTGCTTAGTAATCCCTTCCCAGGCAATCCGGTGAAGTCGATTTAACTCCTCGGATCCACCCAATGCCGTATGCAACGAAAATCCTTTGAACGCCTCGTAGATATCATCGGAGGAATTCATACCACCCTCATAACGCTCTTTATAGCGCACCGATCCATTCTCTTCAACGTAGGTATCATAAAACTCTACACCGGCCTTGTTAAGCGTTTCAATAAGGTGACGTTCGAGCAAAGCCCATTCAGGCGGCACTACTTGCGCATCACAGCGGATCGTCGTAAGTTCGGATGAATCAGCTGCGCTGCCATGATAGGCTCCGAGAAAAAGGCCCGTTAAAAGCAGTAGCAAAGCAGTCTTCCCACTATGCCCTCTTGGCTTCGAGGGACACGTACTCCAGCCTGAAAATCCATTCTGCCGTTTCATCAATTCAAATCAGCTGGGGTATAAAGTTCGGGTTAGTCAAAGGCCTGATGAAAGTGGATGTCCGTTGGAGAATTGCAGTATCGGGGATGACTTGAAAGCGTTAATCCCGTATCGGCCCCGTCACGTCCCATTGAACGCCGCGTGTTGTTGTTTTTAATACACCGCCGACTCCGCCATAGTACAAGGTTGTCGGGTTCGTCTTTGGGTCAAAGACCAAAGTCCAAGCGTTATTCGACCAACGCAGGCCAGCCGTCTCGAAGGAATCGCCACTATCAGTACTGACAAAAACTCCCGCCAAAGTACCAACGTACACGTGGCTTGGGCTCGCAGGATCGATGGCCATTGACGCAATGTTCTCGGTCAATGGCTTGGCTCCTGCCGTCCAGCTCTTCCCGCCATCCTCGCTGCGAAAGACGCCACGCGGACGGGTGCCGGCATAAATGATTTGCGAGTCGGTCGGATCCAAGGCCAATGCCCATACATCGACATCATAGACCCCATTGGGATCCGCGCTCCAGTTGCTCCCTCCGTCGGTGGTCTTGTAGACACCGTGCCAGGTTCCCGCATAGAGGGTATTGGGTCGATTCGGATCAATCACCAAAGCGCGCACGACCTTATCGATCAGGCCGCGGTTGATTTCCTTCCATTGGCGTCCCCCGTTCGTGGTCTTAAAAACACCGCCTCCGTCCGTTCCCGCATAAACGATCTGATCATTCTTCGGATGAATCGCCAAGGCTCTCATATCGCGATAGGAAATCCCGTCACTGACTGCTTCCCAAGATACGGCTCCATCTTTCGATCGGTAGACCCCCATTTTATGGGTACCCACGTAAAGCAGGTCTGGGTTAGCGGTACTCACGACAATCGTTCTTGGAGAATAGGTGGCCAGTCCGTAGGTTGGCCAGTTATCCTTCCCGCCATTCAAGGTCTTGCACAGACCCTTGGCAGCACCGGCATAAATAATGTCAGGATTGGTCGGATGGAGAGCAACTGCCTGTGTCTCTCCGTGACCGGGAGACCCCATCTGCGCGTGGATATATTGGGCGCTTAAGAACGCGGCGAAGAAAGCTATGAGTGACTTTGACATTTTCAGCGGTCCCATGGAAAAGCGAAGCTTGGTTTATTGGTATAGCGATCAAGATAAATGCGAATCGTTGAAGTCGCGCCGGGATCCAGATTTACGGCGAAGGCGATTCCATCTACCTCTTGGCGGATCTTCGTTCCTTCACTATCGTTATCCGACCCGCTCGAACGTCGATCGCCCCGTGGCTGTGGATCAGCAGTTTTGGTGAACTCCACACGTTGGATACGATGTTCGCCGTAGGCTCCTCCTTGAACGATCAGCGATCTGGGCTCGGTTACATCAAGATTAACGACCTCCACTTCAATCCAATCGGGCTCAATCCGTTTTACGAGGGCCGCCACGTCCTGGGGAAGCCCAGCGCGACGGTGCTCGCCATCAAAGTAACGAACCTGCGAATGCAGCATCTCGCCTCTGGTATCAATTGGGATTCCTCCAATCGAAAATCGGGTGAGGCTGCTCGTGCGCATGGGATTCATATTGATCCACTTGTTATCCACCCAGGTTTCGGAATATCCATACTCATTCTGGATGTCTTCGATTTCACCCCGGATGGCCTTTAACTCTCTCTGAAACACTCGCTCCGGATAGCCGGGATTGAGACCTTTGACAAAATAAGCCCATTCGAGGTCCCCATCCGTAATCCGTCCTCTCTCCTTTTTCTGCGCTTCGGCCAGCCGCTCAATATGCTGCCAGTCCTCTTCGCTTTGAGACGTGTACCAAAGGTGGAGATAGAGCTCGGGGTTCTCTTCACGATAGTGATACCAGCCGCGGTGATCGTGACGCCAAGGTACGACCGGGAGCCCACTGCGGATGGTTTCAATCGATCTTTCGCTCACGTTCCGCTCCCGCAGTTTGGCCTCATTAATGGACGCTCCGTTGTCAATGTATCCATTTTCTCTGAGTACTCCTATTTGGTCTCGAGCCAGGTTCATCCAACGGGTATCGCCTGACAGAAGCGTAGCGACCTTTCCGCTGAGTACCAATGTCTTCATGATATGGGTACCGCTTGGCCATACCCAGCCGTAATAGCCGCCCCACCAGTGCCCGGTGTGTTCTCCTATCTTACCGGAAATACCCACGTTGTCAGGAATGATACCGTTGTTGCGTTGGGTCAGTTTTTCCCAAGTAGTGAGATAGTCAGTCGTCCATTCAACATACTTCTCATCCCCGGTATACATGTACGCGGTGGCGATCAGAGGAGTGGAAATCATGTTGATCGGGACATCTCCTTTGGCCATACGGTCGCTCATCGCCTTGACCAGTACAGCAAATTGATCGTTGTCCGGGTGGTCATTGATCCAGGCAGTGGGCGAATCAATGCCCGGTATGTCCAAAAAGGGCAGCGGATAATAAGTCAGGTTCGCATTGGTCGGAGTCCAATCACGCTTGTTCCATTCCATGAGCGGACCACGACTGCCGGTCATTACCGCGCGCATTTGCTTTAGCTTGGGGTCCCAGTTTTGGGCTTCCGGGTCCTCCCCGATATACATGGCCGCAAAGCGAATGGCCCGGTCCATAAATTTCTCATTGTAGGGCTGGACCATGCCCATGGGGTAAAAGTTAATATAACCTTCACCATGGTGCATCCAATCCCAGTTCGAATCAAACTCCCGGTAGATCTGACCGTAACGGGTAAATTGCTTGGTGATCCCTTCCCAAGCGATCCGGTTTAGCCTGTCGATTTCATGCGATCCGCCCAGGGCGGTATGAAGCGAGAATCCTCGGAACGCCTCGTACATGTCATCCGAGGAATTCATGCCACTCTCGTAGCGCTCCTTGAAGGTGAGCATCCCATTCTCATCCACATACTGGTCGTAGAAGACAACCGCAGCCTCGTCCAAGGCCTTAATGAGCTGGCGTTCATACAGAGCCCATGCGGGTGGCGCGGCAGGAATGTCGCAATGGATCGTAATCAAACTGGTCGCCTGAGACTCGTTTTCTTCCGCCAGAGTAGTTCCTCTAAGAAGAATAAAGACGGCACCTAGGAAGCAAAGGATTGAGATTCGATTGATGTGCACGCATTTCATACTTTTTAAGGACACATTAAAAAAGCCCCAAATCCAACCATAGGATCTGGGGCTGGAGTGAATCAATGAGATTCTTTACAAACCACTACACTAGAACTTAAAGGTATTTGTCAGATAAATCGTCCTTGGATTTGGGATACGTACAACAGCAACCTCTCCATTGGGATTGGTTTTGACGGGAATGTTTCCGCTTTTGCCATCGAGATTGCGGACGTTTAGTCGAATGTTCCAATCGACTTTTTCGTCCATTAGAGGTCGACCGTAACTAATCCACGCGTCTGCGCTGAACACCCCGTCATCGTAGAAGGGCCTGTTCACATCCGGAATGACTCCGATAACTGGATCGACGATTTGTACGTAACCGGTTGCCGCTTCGTCTTCCCAACGAATCGCTCCACCAACGCCAAAGCCTTTGAAGGCCCCTTCCTGGAAATCGTATGTGGATACTCCAGTGAAACGCCACTCTCTTTGCTCGTTGGAGACCGTCCCATCTAGGGCCTGTGCAGCTATAATAGGAATGGGAAGCAGTCCCAATCCTTCACTGTGGAATTCTTCGTCCGCCTGGAAAGTGGGATCATCCTGAAGTTCATCCAATCGAGCGGCTCGCGATGCCGCGACAAAGTCGTTGATGATGACACCCATCAACGGAGCCGTGTTGGAAAACGAAGTTTCTTGACGGCTCAAATTGGCCATTACGCGCCAGTTCGAAGTTACATTGGCTACGAATTCTAGCTCAAAGCCCTCGGCGAGCTGACTACGAGTGGCTTGGAGATTAGGAATCGCGTCGATCTGGTACTCATCCCAGATGCCGTCTCCAGATACATCCACTTGAGTCGGATTAATCACGTCCAATAGCTCCGAAGGAATCGCATTAAACATAGCCGTGTAGTAATCGTCATACGACTGAACCGGATGATTGGCACCGCCACCGTTCGGAATGAGATCCAACTGCATTTGAATCGGTATTTCCGCTAGCTCCGCATCCCGGTGGTTGTTGATCCGACCGAACGCATAGTTGGCTAGATTGGTGCCGACCCCAGCATTGATGTTCCCCAGCTCGGTTTCGTACCAATTGAATTTAACAGAGTACCGGTTGTCATTCGAGGAGATCGTAAATCCATACTCCTCTGTCTCGCCAGAAGGCTGGCCGATCGTAGCGCCTAAGGCATTGCTTCTCAAGCCGATCGGGTTGAAATTCTCAGCAGTTGCCCAATGGGCCTGAATGTTGAAGGGAAGGTCTCCCAGCCATTTTTCAGGGAGGCGACCTACAACGCTCCAAGATTGCGTGGTTCCTTTTTCTTCTACATTCGCATTAGGAGAAAGCCTCGTAAAAGCGGGATTGTACACCCGGTTCGCAAAGAACTGGGGCTCTTCGGTTTCCGACGCCGCGTTCCGGGCGAAGTTCGAAGTATCATCTTCCCGGCGGCCATAGAGCGCTACGACATGGTCGTCCAAAAAGTAGCTCTGCCAAGTGAAGGCTTGCGCTTCGATATTGGTCTGGGTGATCCCTCCCGCAGTCTGAACACTGCTGACAAATACATTGTTGACGTTAACCGACCGATCGCCGGCCACTCCATTGTTCAATTCTCCCGCAGGAGTCGTATCTACCCAAGCAAAGGGGAAACTGTCGCCATCTCGAGGACGAATGAAATCGAGAGGATGAAGGCGCACGTCGTCTAGAGACTGAACGCCAAACAAGGGTTCACTTGTGTAAGCGATAAGATTCACAGCCCGACGGCCGACACCCAAGGTGTGCTGCTGAGCCGAGTCGATATTGAACTCGTTACTGTCCGTCATGTCACTTATGGTCTCGTTGAATGTATCCAATGTGTAATCATTGTACATTCCGGTGACACTATGGCGACCCAAGTGCTTGGTCCATCCGTCATTTTCGGAAAGATCGAACTCATAGAACGCGGTTGCTCGGAAGGTCTCGCGATCAGCCGTATCGTCACGCGTTTTGGGCTGCCTTACCCAAGTCATGGCCCGTCCTAGATTCGGGTTGAGCTGGCCGGTGGACAGATACTTGCTTAAATGAACTGATACTTCGTAGGGGCCTGCCAAGTTCGTACCTTGACCGCCAGAGAACGGAAAGTCCTGAAAGGAGTTGTAGGTCTGCTCGTCGAAAGCGATTTCAAAACCCAGATCTCCCTCGAGGAAGGTTTGCTCTAACGCGAGATTGATGGCGTCAAAATCCCGGCTAACGGTCTCATGCCCATTGCTGTAGAGATGGTTGTAAAAGTCAAAAACGTCGCGATTTTGCAAAGTACTCGCCGCGAAACCGATACCAAAGCTCTCACCTGCAGGGCTGGTGGTTCTCAAATCCCGGTACTGGTTAATCGGAGTGTCCGGATCTATGCCTTCCGCCACCGCGGTTCCCACTAGTCCAGCGCTTTGATAGGTATCCCTCCCTGAGTTCCAAGGAATCAAGCCATTGTAAGCACCCAGTCCCGTTCCGCCCCCGACGCTGGGACCTTGACCTCTTTCAGAGAAAAACACGCCCACATGGCGAAAAGCCAGCGCGCGGGCATCCGTGTTAACATTGGCACGGTTTCCCGCCCCCTCGTGGAAACGAGTGTCCTCGATGTCCTGGAACGTCCAGGTTCCTCCCTCAGTAGGAGATACCACCCGACCCGGAGCATTCAATCCAGTAAACTGTGAATTGCTTGAGGGCCAAGGCTTGAACCAGTTGTCGTACGAAACGGTGACCGGAATGACTTCCGTTGGAGAACCTTCCTGACTTCCATCCTCCCAATTCGCCCGCAAGGTAGTTCGGTTGCCGTTGCCTTCGAAAAGCACTCCATTCAAAGCCGCATAGAAACGGGTTTGATCTTGATGAGCCGGGTTTTGCTTAAACTCCTTATTCTCCTCCAGTACGGCGATCCGCAAGGCGAGCCGATCCTCGATGAGGGTTTTGTTATAGTCAAACGAGGCCCGTATGCTGTCATAGTTATCCAATCGAATACTAAACTCGCCGAAGTCAGCATTCTGAACGGCTTGCTTAGTCCCATTGTTGATGACCCCACCGGGACTTCCAATACCGAAAAGAATCGAGTTGGGCCCTCGGCTTACAGTGACCCGCTCGGTGTTGTAGCTATCGAAGGGGATATCCGTGAGGTAATACCCACGCGTCAAGTCCGCTTGCAGCAGCCCGCGTACTCTCTGATTGTTCTGCGGATTGGTTCTCTCGTCGACCTGGTGGTAGCGGCCGAACCCAACATCCGTCGCTCCAGAGAAATTTCCCTGATCGCCACCCACCTCAACGTTGGACACATAGGACAACAAGGTCTGAGCATCCGTTGCAGCGGTGTCTTCCATGAATTGCTCGGTAACAACTGAAATGGACGCCCCAAGGTCATTAAGATTCGTTTTGATTCGAGTTCCCGCGAGGGTGCTGGTGGCCCGGTAACCTGTGCTGTCAGCAGCATCCACCGAGAAAGGACTCAGTTCGAAGACTTCATCTCCTCCATCATCCTGGGCCACTGCATTCGGGACAATTAAGAGCCCGGCGACTAAAAAAACTCCCGCTAGGAGTTTGTAGTGTTGTTGATATTTTTTGGTCATTTTAGGTATAGTTTCTCGTAGTGAGTGAACAAGCGAAGCCACATAGGAAGCGCTATTACAGCTTGGATTAAAGCTAGGGTTGATTGCCCTCGGTTCGTTTCGCGAAACGAACCCTCTCAAATTGGGTAGAAAGCACAACGCTAATACTGCTAAACGCGTTTAGCACGACGTAATTCATTAGGGTAGGAGGTCAGGTACAGCTCGGAGCAATCCTAACCGTATTCGGCTATATTGCCTATCCCGTGTTTACTGGACGAGACAGATAATCAGGAAGGGGCTTACCCTCCATTCTTTAGTCTCTTTGAGGGTTGCTCTCCTCATTTTCTTGATACTCGGTTAGCGAGCATAATACTGTTTGAGGTCCTTCGGCTCATGAGATTCGCTCAAGACACCAATCAAATCGACGCACTCGCCATATACTGCGAAACAAGTTTAGCACCCGTTTAGTCGCGCGATTCCACATTCCCAAAATAATGAACTTGGCAAGATTCGAAGACAAAAAGCCCCGGACAAACGCGTTGCCCGGGGCTTGTTTCAGAACAGCAAAGAAATACGACTGCTAGAACTTGAAGGTGCTAGACAAGATGAGCGTCCTCGGATTGGGGATACGGACGACAGCCACCTGCCCGTCGGGGTTGGTCTTCACCGGAATGTTTCCGTCCTCTCCGACCAGATTGCGGACATTCAGCCGAACGGTCCAGTCAACCTTCTCGTCCATGATAGGGCGGCTGTAGCTGATCCACGCATCGCCGCTAAAGACTCCGTCATCCAAGTGCGGACGGCTCGTGTCCGGAACGACAGCCCCGGTTTCATCGTCGAGGAAGGTCACGTAGCCCGTGGCCGCCTCGTCCTCCCAGCGGACCGCGCCGCCAACGCTAACCCCTTTAAAGGCTCCTTCCTGAAAGCTGTAGGTGGATACGCCCGTGAAACGCCATGTGCGCTGCTCATTGGACAAGGTCCCGTCCAATGCCCTGGCCGCGATGATGTTGCCGAGGATGCTCCGCTCGAGGGTAACCGAGTAATGCTCCTCGTCCTGCTGCCAGGCGCCATCCTCCTGAAGCTCGTCCATGCGGCTCGCCCTTATGTCGGCCACGTAGCCGAGCGTCAGCTCAGCCATGACCGGCGCCGTGTTGGAGAAAACGGTTTCCTGCTTGCTGGCATTGGCCATTATCCGCCATGCCGGCGTCGGATTAGCGACAAACTCGATTTCGAATCCTTTAGCCGATTGGTCCCGCGTGGAGCGAAGATTAGGGATGCCGTCCCATTGGTACTCGTCCCATTGCCCGTCTCCGTCGTTGTCCACCTGTTGGGGACTAACGATGTCTTGCAGCACTTGGGGAACGGTATTCAAGGTAGCCGCGTACCACGCGTCATAGGTCTGGATCGGGTGCCCTTCCGGACTGGCCCCGCCGGGCAAACGTGACAAGTGCTCCGACCAGGGAACGCCTGCCAGCTCCCCGTCGCGGTGGTCGTTGATTCTGCCATACACATGGTTAGCGAGGTTGAAGTTCACTCCAGCGTTCACATCGGACAACTCTGTCTTGAACCAGTTGAACTTGACCGAGTACTTGTTGTTTTTGGAGCTAACCAGAAACCCATACTCCTCGGTAGAACCCGTAGGCTGGCCAATGGCCACCCCAAGGGCGTTGTTGCGAAGCCCAATCGGGTTGAAGTTTTCCGACGCCGCCCAGTGGGCTTGAAAATCGAAGGGCAGCTCGCCCAGCCATTTCTCAGGATAGCGGCCGATCACGCTCCATGTCTGCGTGTCCCCAGACTCAGAAAGGGCAGGCGTAGATGAGAGATTGGTGAAATCCGCATTGTACTGTCCTTCAGGAGTGTACTGGCTTACCCCCGCCTCTGAGGCCGAATTTCGGGCGAAGCTTTCCGTGTCGTCCTCGCGGTAGCCGTACAGCGCCACGATCGTGTCGTCGAGAAAGTAGCTTTGCCACGCGAAGGCCTTGGCGTCGATGTTGGTCTGGCCGATGTTTTCATTGAACAGCATGCGGTTTACGAAGACCTGGTTGGTGTGGATCATCCGGTCGCCCGCCCCCGTCGTGTCCACCCAGGCGTAGTTGTAGGGAACGCCCGGAGTATACATTTTGAAATCAATGGGGTGAAGACGGATATCGTCCATCGACTGCACACCGATGAGGGACTCCTCGCTGGTGTAGGCCATGATGTTGACATTCCGGCGCCCATGCCTCAACCCTTGGCCCGCAGTCTGCTGCGTCGAGTTCATGTCGATCTCGTCGCTGTCCCCCTGGTCCTTGAGACGCCGCGTAAACGTGTCCCGCGAGTAGTCATTGTAGAGGCCCGTCCAGCGGTGGCGGCCAAGATGCCGGATGAAGCCATCATTCTCCGCGAAGTCCTTTTCCGCAAAGACGGTGAAGCGAAAAGTCTCCCGATCGCTCCAGTCGAAATCCTGCTGTGGCGCTCGAACGCGGGTGTAGGCCCGTCCCACGTTGGGGTTGGGCTGGCCATTGGTTAGCCAGACCGAGTTGTGGATGTAGATATCGTAGGGCCCTGCCGAGCTGGTTCCGTTTCCACCAGAGAATGGGAAATCCCGGTGGGTGTAGTACGACTGCGAATCATACGCCACTTCGACCCCTACATCTCCCTCGAAGAACGTTTGCTCCAAAGCAAAGTTAACGGAATCAAATTCCCGTTCAACTTCGTCCAGGCCGTTGCTGTACATCTGATTGTAGAAGTCGAAGACGTCGCGATTCTGCAATGTCGGCGCTACAAATCCGGCCGCATAGCCTTCCGCGTAGGGGCTGACGGTATGGAAGTCCCGGATGTTCCCCACCGGAGCGTCGTCTGGCAGTCCGGAGGCGATGGCCATAGGAGTGCCCGCCAATCCCGTGCTGGCCAGCGTGTCGCGGCCCGTGCTCCAGGGAATCAGACCATTGTATCCTCCCAAGCCTAGGCCTCCGCCTACATCTGGCGTCGTTGCCCCGCGTGTGGAATACGTAATCCCCACGTGTCGAAAGATCGTCGGGTGAATATTGGTGCCGACCCGACCTTCATTGCTTCCCGTTCCGATCGGATCGTCATGCAGCGCTTGGAATTCCCAGGTGCCTCCATCGCTGGGAGAGAGAACGTTCGCTGAGGGGGTGCCGCCCGTATACTGAGAGATACTCGGTGAAATCGGCTCAAACCAATTGTGGTAGGCAATGGTTGGAGGAATCACTTCTACCGGTGACCCGTTTTGCTTACCGTCTTCAAAGTTGGCCCGCAATCTCGTGAGGTTGCCGTTTCCTTCAAACACAATCCAATCCACGTCACCGTAGAATCGCGTCTGATCCTCGAACGCCGGCTGCTGCTTGTATTTTAGCTTTTCCTCCAGAAGGGCGATTCGTACCGCAAGCTTATCTTCTATAAGAGACTTGTTGAAGTCTAAGGTGAACCGCAAGCTGTCATAGTTATCCATCCGTACGCCAAATTCGCCAAACTGGCTGTTGTGGACCGCTCGCTTTGTGCCATTGTTGATCACACCACCGGGACTGCCGATGCCGAACAAGATCGAATTCGGTCCGCGGCTGACGGTTACCCGATCGGTATTGTAGCTATCAAACGGGATGTCCGTCAGGAAGAAATTACGGGTCAAGTCCCCTGCCCCTAGACCGCGTATCCGCTGGTTGCGCTGCGGGTTGGTCCTTTCTTCGGTTTGGTAGTAGCGGCTTTGCGCCTGCTCGGTCGCGCCC
>CALDFV010000181.1 GCA_937942145.1 uncultured Opitutaceae bacterium | reverse complement strand
CGTGGAGAAATCAAAATCCACTTGTCCGAAGGCATTCGTCCCATTCCGGAATACTTTCAAGAGGCGGGCTATTACACAGCGATAACGGGCTGGCCGAACAAAGACCGGTCGAATAGTGGCAAAACGGACTACAACTTTGAATGGGATCGTTCCATGTACGATGGCCCAGACTGGAGTGAACGTAAACAGGGGCAGCCGTTCTTCGCCCAGATCCAACTTCCCGGCGGAAAGCATCGGGGAGGGGACATCGAAGCATCGAGAAAATTCGTTGAGAGGATGAAAGAAGAATTTGGATCGGTGACGGATCCAAAGGATGTCACTTTGCCTCCTTACTATCCCAATGATCCTATACTTTTAGAGGATTGGGCTGCCTATTTGGATACAGTGAGACTGACCGATAAATTTGTCGGCGATGTCATTGCTCGGTTGAAGGAAGAAGGCGACTTTGAGAACACGGTCGTACTTTTTATGACAGACCACGGAATTAGCCACGCCCGTGGTAAGCAGTTTCTATACGAAGAGGGGATTCATGTTCCTCTAATTGTTAGCGGGCCAGGGCTTGCGGCTGGTAGTGTGCGGACCGATCTCGTCGAGCATATCGACATCGCGGCATTGTCATTGGGCTTAGCGGGCATAGAAATTCCTGGATACATGCAAGCGAGGGATATTTTGAGCGAAGATTACCTGGAGAGGGCGGCGATTTTTTCCGCTCGCGATCGTTGTGATGAAACAGTAGAGCACATGCGTTGTGTTCGGACGGACCGCTACAAATATATCAGGAATTTTCTCCCGACCCGGCCCCATATGCAGCCGAACCGATATAAGGATGGTAAATCGATTATTGTGGCACTGCGTGAGGCGAACGAGGCGGGTACGCTTAATGACGTTCAGGCACGCATATTCAACCCAACTCGCCCCAAGGAAGAACTGTACGATCTCCGAAACGATCCCTTTGAAATTCACAACCTAGCGGACGATCCGAAGCACCAGAAGGATTTAAGAGACTTGCGAAGCCGTCTGGATAACTGGATGGAAGCTACAGGTGATCGAGGACCGGAATCGGAGGGGATGTATGATAGTGATATGGCGGTCTACTTGGAATCGCGTGGAAGCGATCCTGAACAGCTGCAGGTGTTGGTTGGAAATATTAAGCAGATGAAAGACTGGGCTGCTGCAGGGAAGTAGCGCTGGTATTGGAACTAACCAAAGGTCTGGCTGATCTGTTTCCTTCTCGATTGTGCCTCGACGGTCGGACTGAATGCGGCAAATTCACGAATCCACAGGATTGATGTGGGCAGTCCAGAGGTATTGAGAGAATTGTCTCGTACTCAAAAGATTCGATGCCTCTTTGCCCAGTATAAAGGTCCAATGTTTTAAGGTGCGTTGAGGAGTCTTTTCAGAAAGTTTCCTATGGGTCTCTCATTAGCCCGATTTGGTCGCAGGTAAAATAGCGTCCAGGCCTATCAGGCAAGTGGACGTGATTGATGTGGAAAATTGGGGATGGCCCGACTGTATGCTGTTCGCAAATATGCTGTGACAGTTTTCTTAGGATGCGCCATTCGGAGATGAGGGGAACATTCAGCTCACCGGTGGACCATTTGGAAATCGATAAGATCTTGTGTCCATCCGCGGCGTTCGTATCGATAATGTAGGGACGCCATTCTATAGGGGTGTCTCGGAAGGTCTCTGCATCGACTTTGACGAGGAGTTGCTTTTGACGCCCCGAATAGAGATTGAAGGAAAGGTAACGGTCCCACTTTCCCATAAAGAATAGTACTGGGCACAGATAGAGAAGTGCGCACAGTCCGAATTCGACTCGTTTGAGCTGCGGACATTCTAGGAACTCGAAAGTCGTTCCGCTGGGAGAATTCGAGAAAAGCGCCCAAACCATACCGCTCATGGCAATATTCCAGGGCCATACGACTATGTTGGATACGTAGCCTTTAGCGGGTCCAATGAGGAGCAGTATAATGATATGCATCCCAATCGCTCCCGCGACTGCTGCGTTTCGAGTAGGTCGAAACAGCAGCCCGATGGCAATCAGGATTTCAATTGGGGGGATCAGGTATCCGAATCCGCTCACAAGACCGATCAGAAGGGGGGACTCGAGAGAGTTGATGATCGGTTTTACAAGATTGTCCTGGTAGACACTAAGGAATCCTGGATGGCACTTGTGGATCCCACCCCAAAGATAGATAGCTACCACGGTGAGTTGATTTAGACCTAGAATGGCGTTGGTTGTGTTCCCGTCTCTGCGATCAATCAGGAACGCAAAGGGTGCCAACATGAGAAGGTACTGGTAGAACCAAGGCTGCCATCTCATTTGATCTTGAAGGGCCAAGAGGAGCATCAGCGTAATGGCCGTCGCGAAGACCCATCTGGAAGGTTCGAAAATTCCCCAAACGAGGATTCCAATTAAAGTGAAGACGACTAGCACGTTGAAAGGCTCAGGGAAGGGGGGGAAAAGGGCAGCAAGGGGAAGTGGGGGAAGGACCGATCCGTGATCCAGAGATTCCAGGAAATGATAATTCCCGATATCAGGCCGATGCTAATGAGCGCAAGGAGGAGGCGAATACGAATTCTGGGGTCGAGTGAAGTCAATGAAATGAAACTCTAGCTTACGTAGCAGTGGGAACTCAAAATTAAAATCCATTTGGCGAAAGCCAACCCATTCCCGACTTGCTGGGACAAGCGACTGCAAGGAGCGATGTTTCGCTTGATACATCGATACGCTCCCGCTATCAGTGGAATAGGAGAAGACCCCCATTATGAATAAATTTTTCAGCTTTATGATCGTACTCGCGACGAGTGTGCTTTTGTGCAGTTGCTCTAACTCGGGAAAGGTCGTTTCCCTCTTTGACGGAAAGAGTCTGGCTAATTGGGAGATCCAGAATGGCGGGAAGTTTTCAGTGGAAAATGGAGTGCTAAAAGTAGACAAAGGGGTGGGCTGGCTCCGTTCCGTGGATACGTTCGCCGACTATACTCTGACCATGGAGTTTCGGTTCCTTGAAAAGGGTTCGAACAGTGGCATCTTTGTGCGTACGGGTCCGACTAGCAAAGATGATGAGAGCGGTTGGCCGGACAACGGGTATCAAGTGCAGTGCATGGACACGCTGGAGGGAACCTATCCCTTGGCGACTATGATTCCTTACGGCGCGCCGCCTTTCGAACACGAGTCGGATCTCGATGCCTTGCGCAAAGCGTATAAGCCTGTGGGTGAGTGGCATACTTACGAGATAACCTGTACCGGAGAGGAAATGTCGATTTCGCTTAATGGCTCGCTCATCACAACTTGTACCAGTATCAAGAATCTCTCGGGTCACATTGGAATTCAGTGTGAGCCGGGATTGCTCGAGTTTCGGAAAATCGAAGTGGAAGCTTTTTGAAGATTAAGAAGCCCCGCAGTAGATTTTAGGAATTAGTTGAAAAGACTTTGATAGTCCTTGGTCTTTGACTCGCGTCTCAGGGTCAATCGGTTTTCTTCGTCTACATAGAATCCAGTCTTGATGCCAAAGCTATTCGCTCCAAACGTACCATTCCGACCCTCAGGGCTACCGTTTCACTATGGGTGGGCAATTGCCGTGGCAGCGGCTACGGGGATGGTCGCGAGTATCCCCGGGCAGACCATTGGAATTAATGTATTCAACGATGAGCTGATAGTGGCCTTGGGCTTGACCCGGTCACAGGTGGCTTTGGCCTACTTTATTGGCACGGCATTGAGTGGCACATTAATCTTCTGGGCGGGCAAGGTCTACGATATAGTCGGATCGCGGCGATTGATTGTTGGGGCGAGTTTCAGTCTCGGAGTTTCGCTACTGTATCTGAGCGTAGTGGATTGGATCCCGGTTAAGCTTTCCGCGTTGGTTGGCTTGGAAACAGTTCCTAAGTGGATGCTGGTAACTAGCCTAACCGTGGGTTTCTTTCTGATTCGATTTACTGGCCAAGGCTTCGTTGCGATGGCGGGGCGAAACATGGTGGCCAAGTGGTGGAAGTATCACCGGGGCAAGGTACTGCCATTTAGCGGAATTGGAGTGAGCGTTTGCTTTTCACTGTCTCCAATAGTATTCTATGATTTGATACAATCGACGGACTGGCGGACCGCCTGGCAAATTTTAGGATTGGCGACTGGAGTTGGGTTTGCTCTATATGGATGGCTCGTCTTCCGGGACAATCCACAGGAATGCGGTTTGAGTGTAGATGCGGGAATCCGGCCGGGAGAATCGCAGAAAGACGATCCAGAGTTTTCGGTTGTCAAGGACCTAACCCGAGGAGAAGCGGTTCGAACGTTTTCGTTCTGGGTTTTTACTGGAATCTTTGCCCTCCAAGCATTGCAAATCACCGCTTACGTTTTCCACGTATTGGATCTGGGCAAGCAACTTGGCCTGACTTCCGACATCATTCTGGGGCTTTTCTTTCCGAGCGCGCTGATTGGAGGGGGCATCAGTGTCTTTGTGGGCTGGTTCAGTGATCGCTTTCGCCTGAAGTATTTCGCTGCTCTAATGGCCTCCGGGATCGGACTGTCTTCATTCTCGCTTCTTACTCGAATTGACGGTCTGTTAATACCAATGCTCGTGGCGGGTCTGAGTATCACAAGTGGCTGCTTTGGACCGATATCGGGCGCCTTTGCGGCCCGCTATTTTGGGATCAAACATATAGGAGCGATCAGTGGGGTCTTCATGTCTACTATGATTGTGGGAAGTTCGGTGGGACCGCTTTTGTTCAGTCTGGTGAGAGACTACACGGGTTCTTATATTCCGGCTTTTGGTGGGACATTTGCGCTTTCGATCTGCTTTGTTGTGGCTTCCTTTTGGGCCAATAATCCGCAACGGAAAATTAAGGCGGAAATGGAGAAGGCTGTGGATTAGCTATGAACCAACGGATTGTTATAGATGTAGGGCCA
>CALDFV010000180.1 GCA_937942145.1 uncultured Opitutaceae bacterium | reverse complement strand
CACGTTGTTGGCGAAACCGATTTTACATAAAATTAGCGAGTCGATCTGTTCTTAGGGGTCATTTTGATGCACTTTTTTCTCTGAACGTATCTCTGTTTATCGCTTGAGGTCCCCTACTCCGCTGTCTTTATCTCCAGCTATGGAGAATCGTCGAAACGGCTACGATGTCATTGTTTGTGGAGCGGGTCACGCTGGTTGTGAAGCCGCCCTCGCCTCAGCAAGGATGGGCGCTCGCACTCTCATTCTTAGTGGGAACATTGATACGATTGCGGCCATGAGTTGCAATCCTGCGATCGGCGGAGTTGCGAAGGGCCAGATCGTACGCGAAATCGATGCTCTCGGAGGAGAAATGGCGTTGAATGCGGATGTGTCCGGAATCCAATTTCGCTTGTTGAATGCCTCCAAAGGAGCTGCGGTGCACTCCCCTCGTGCCCAGTGTGACAAGAAGGTGTATGCTTTGCGAATGAAGCACGTGCTCGAACACCAAGAGAATTTGGACGTTTTTCAAGCCACGGTCACCGGGTTGATCTTCAAGGGAGATGCAGTTGTTGGCTGCCGAACGAACCTCGATATTGAATTCTTCGGTAAGACGATCGTTATCACTACCGGTACGTTTCTTCGTGGATTGATGCATATCGGGAAGAACAAGAATGAAGGAGGTCGCATGGGCGATTATTCTGCCAAGACCTTATCCAGCAGTTTTCTAGAAGCCGGAATCGAGTTGGAACGACTAAAGACAGGCACTCCGCCAAGGCTGCTGGGACGATCGATTGATTTCACCCATCTGGAGGAACAGAAAGGCGATCCGAATCCGGTTCTTTTCGGATTCTATGACACTCGGGAAAAATCAGATATGTTCCACGTGGAACATCATGGTGAAGCGTTCGCGGGTTGGACGCCGGGTTCGGACCAGGTTTCCTGCTGGATTACGTACACTACGGAAGAAACTTCTGAAATCGTAATGCGGAATCTCCATCTTTCCGCGATGTACGGGGGAGAAATTGAAGGTACGGGACCGCGATATTGTCCCAGTATCGAAGACAAGTTCGTGCGATTTGAAGGTCGCCCAAGACACATGCTGTTTCTGGAACCTGAAGGCCGCAACACGAATGAGTATTACATCAACGGTCTTTCAACGAGTCTCCCGTTTGAGGTGCAGCAAGAAATGATGGCGTCGATTCCTGGTCTCGAGCGGGCCCATTTGCTACGCCCAGCCTATGCAGTCGAGTATGATTTCGCGCCACCCACTCAAATCTTTCCTCATTTGGAGTCCAAAAAGGTGGAAAACTTGTTTTTCGCAGGTCAAATTAATGGCACTTCGGGCTACGAGGAAGCGGGCTGCCAAGGGCTGGTGGCCGGGGTTAATGCGGCTCTCAAGGCGAGGGGAGATGAGCCTTTTATTCTCAATCGGTACGATGGCTACACGGGTGTGCTCATTGATGATCTGGTCACCAAGGGGACACAGGAGCCATATCGAATGTTCACGAGTCGAGCGGAGTATCGACTGTTGTTCAACCATGGCAGCGCAGAGCTTCGACTGCTTGAGTACGCCAAGCGATACGGACTTTTGTCGCAATCTCGTATCGCTCGCATCGAAGAGAAGAAGCGTGCGATAGATCGAGCAATCCAGTGGATGGAGTCAAACAGAGTGGGGGAACAAACATGGGCAACGCTCGCGAGGAGAAATGACCCCAAATTTGAGCTGCCCGAAGAGCTGTCTAAACTCGAAGAACCGGTCAAAGACGAAGTCCTTTACCGTGTTCGATACGATGGCTATCTTAAGCGAGAGTTGAGACAGGTGGAGAAGCTAAGCAGCGTCGAAGCGATCAAGGTTCCGAAGGGATTCGATTTTCTATTGGTAAGGGGACTCAAAAAGGAATGCGCCTTAAAGCTGAATCAGTTAAATCCTGCAAATTTGGGGCAGGCCAGTCGTGTGAGTGGAGTAAATCCAGCTGATATCAGTGTCCTGATGGTCGCCCTTGGAAATTCTTAAGTAGTTGATATACAAGAAATAAACCAGTTTCTTTGAATTGATTTTCCCCAAAATCCGGATAGCGTGGGCCTCTGTTCCGGTGTAACGAAAATGTAACGCTTAGGCGGTTGCGCTAAGTGTATTGTTCGCAACAATTCGAGTTCAAATAGTTGTCAGATTGCTATGGTCGCTTCAGAAGAGCCTAAGAAAATACTGGTCGTCGATGACGAGGTCGACGTAACCGATTTACTCAGTTACAACCTGAGACAGAGAGGTTTCCTGTCGCAATCGGTTAACGATCCAAGGCAGGTTCTGGACGCGGTCCGTACTTTCAAGCCAGACCTCATTGTGTTGGATGTCATGATGCCGGATCTGAGTGGGATTCAGGTTTGCCGGCTGATTCGACAGGAACGCAGCCTCAAAGCAATTCCCATTATCTTCCTGAGCGCCAAAACCGAGGAGGGGGATCGCATTGAGGGATTTGAAAGCGGGGCCGATGACTATGTGTGCAAGCCTTTCAGTCCCAAAGAGTTAATGCTGCGTATCTCTGCGATACTCAAGCGAGGAGTAGAAGGTGATGAGAGCTCGAGTGTCCTCAAGGTTAATGGAATCAATCTGGAGGTGGAGCATCACCGGGTTCATGTGAAAGAGAGACCTGTCGAGCTGACAGCGACCGAGTTTCGGCTTCTCAAACTGCTCATGCAGGAGCGAGGCAAGGTTCAAACCCGGGAAACGCTGCTCCAAAAAGTTTGGAATTACGAGAACGACATGGAAACCCGCACGGTTGATACGCATATGAGACGGTTGCGGGAAAAACTTGGGGATGAAGGTTCTTGGCTTGAGACTGTGAGAGGGGTGGGGTATCGGATGATTGAAAACCGGTCATAGCCGGATTCGATCACTGATGTCCTATTTTTTGTTAGCCGTCACAGCGATAATCGCGGCCCTATACGCTTCCAGATACTACAGGCAGAAGCGTGCGATAAGACTGCTTTCGGAATCCCTGGCCACACGAACGTCGATACTCACCCATTCCTCAGAGTTTCGTGGTACTAGTCGGAATTGGATGGAGCTCGTGGGTGAGCTGAATCAATTGATTGCTGAGATCGATCGCTTGGATAAGCAAAGCTCCGATCGCTTGAGACAAATTGAGACGACGCTCGGCAATCTACAGGAGGGGGTTCTCATAGTAGATCGAGATAATTATATCCTATTGGTTAACAATGCCTTGCAGAATCTCTTTCCCGCTCTAGGAGCCAGTGTTGGCAAGCGAGTGGAAAGCGGGCTCCACAGCTCGGAATTCCTGGAGTTCATACGAGAAGTAAAGCGAGCGGGTGGGGGCATCGGCAAGGAAATCGTCTTCTCGGACCCTCAGGGAGAGGTATGGATGGAGGTTTCGGCCGCTCGTCTTGAGGCGGCAGAAGAGGCGAACACCCCTTGGTATTTATTTGTTCTGCACAATACGACAAAGCTCAAAGTGCTCGAGAGCATGCGAAAGCAATTCGTAGCGAATGCGTCTCACGAATTGAAAACCCCTGTTTCGGTGATCAAGGGATACGCGGAAACGCTCGTGGCGGATCATGCGGGGATGGAAATTGAAGATCGCCATCGGTTTCTCGATGTTATCCAACGTCATTCAGAGCGCCTAGCGTTGCTTATCAACGATTTGCTGAGCCTTTCTCGTTTAGAAAATGAATCGCCTAAGCTAGAGTTGGCCGCGATCGATGTTACTGGTTGGCTCAAGGAATTATCATTCGAGTATCGTCAAAGTTTAGGTTCGGAAGGACGAGAGCTGGTATTGAATTTGCCCGAGGAGCGATCAGTTATGCTCCGGATTGATGTTCTGAAGATTCGGCAAGTACTTGATAATCTGGTGGAAAACGCGAAGAAATACACCCCTGCCGAAGGCAAAATAGGGATAGGGTGTTCAATCGAGGAGAATTCGATCGAAATCTGGGTAGAGGACGAAGGGCCTGGGGTTCCAGAGGCAGACCTTTCGCGTATCTTCGAGCGCTTTTACCGCGTGGACAAAGGTCGCTCTAGAGATACGGGTGGAACGGGTCTTGGGCTGAGTATCGTAAAGCACATCATCGACTGGCACAAGGGGCGTGTATGGGCAGAAAATGTTGAGAACCAAGGACTTCGCGTCTCCTTCCGTCTACCGGTGGCGGAAAGTCCTGTGGTTGCGGAGGCGATCTAAATGGCAACTGACCGAGAGCTACTAGGGGAGGCTACAACCAGCTTGAAGGAGCATCAGCAGCGAGTTGCGCAGCGGAAGTCCTTGTTAAACGCGAAACTCAAGTCGTGCCTCTCTGGTAAGTCCCGCATTGTTCTAGAGATCGGTTGTGGACATGGGCATTGGCTTACAGATTTTGCAGCCGCCAATAAGGAGCTGTTCTGCGTTGGGATAGATTTGATTGGGAATCGAATCGAGCGCGCGAATCGAAAGGCGAGTAGGGTAGGGCTGGATAACGTTCTCTTTCTGAAAGCGGAAGCGAACGAGTTTTTGGATCAGTTGCCGGTCGGCCTAGGGATAGAGTTGGTATTTATCCTTTTTCCGGATCCGTGGCCGAAAAAGAGGCACTGGAAGAACCGGATAATGAACCCCGGATTTCTCGATCAGCTCTCTGATCGTTGTCTCGAAGGCGCTAGGCTCCACTTTCGAACGGATCACCGGGAGTATTTCGACTGGGCTGCAAATGCAGTCGCCTCTGTAGGGAAATGGAATCTGTTGCGTGATGCTCCTTGGCCTTTTGAGCGTGAAACGGTGTTTCAGTCAAAAGCGGATTCCTATCAATCCTTGATTGTGGAAAAACGTAAGATTTGATCCGCCGATCAGCTGTAGGCAACGAGCGCGACAACTTGTACTGCGATTGCGAGTACGAGAAGGACAAAGCCAAAAAGGTAAAATGTGTCGAACGCCCTTCGTTTAAAAAGAGACTGGTCCTTGGGTCGAAGCGTTGACGCTCGAACGGCAGACTTTGCTGCTCGTTGAGTGTCCTTCACTTCAAAAATTGCGTCCGATAGGTCTCGTTTTGCCATAGGTTGAAAGTCGATTCGATTTGAGCGGCCAATTGAGAAACCGCTTCTACTATTAGCATCTGTTGTAAATCAGATGTGATTTTCTTCAATTCAAATCATATAGATTGGATTTGTGCTTAGAGAGTTGACGCACGCAAATCGATCTATCAACAACACTTTTTCTTAAGGCCATTCTGCTGTTAAGATGCGATTCAAAAAAACATTCTCAATCTTCCTTGCGATAGCGGGCATTCAATTCTCCTTGCCGTTGGCGAACGCTGCGGTTTCGCCCGCTCCTGAGGTTCTCTTCAGTGTGTTTGGCTTGCCCATTACCAACAGCATTGTGACGAGTTGGGTTATCGTGATTCTATTAATAGTGGGGATACGCATGATGATTGGTGGTCGCCCGCAATTGATTCCCGGTCGCGGCCAGGCGATCATTGAGAGTTTGCTCGTTGGACTGAAGGACATGATTGAGCCCATCGTCGGGAAAAAAGCGGTTATGGCGACACTACCGTTTGTGCTAGGTTTCTTTGTCTACATCCTGATTCAGAACTGGAGCGGATTGCTGCCGGGTGTGGGAACTCTGGGCATGGGCTACGAAGACGCAGAGGGCCACTTTCATATTACGCAGCCTTGGATCAGGCCGGCCAATGCCGATTGGAATGGCACCATGGCGTTGGCGATCGTCGCGATGTTAGGCTGGGCCTACATAATTCTCAGGTACGCGGGGTTCAAGGCGCTCGTAGTCGACCTTTTTGGCAACAAAGCAGACAAAAAGGAAGTGGGCACAGTGATGTGGGTTATGCTCATCCCCATCTTTCTCTTTGTGGGGCTGATCGAAGTTGTTTCGATAGCGATTCGTCCGCTGACTCTTTCCGTCCGTTTGTTTGGAAATATTTTTGGCGGTGAGAATCTGCTTCATGGGATGAACTTCATCCCGGTCTTCTATTTTCTAGAGTTGCTGGTCGGAATCGTCCAGGCACTCGTATTCATTCTCTTATTTAGCGTATACATCGGTTTGATTTGTAATCACGACGATGGACATGAACATGCCGAGCACTAGCCACTTTTGCGATTCGGGACCATGCAAAAAGCGTGGGCGGTCGCATCAATACTAACAGAATAATATATAATACAATGTTGAACCTATTAGCAGAAATTAACGGAAATATCGCTTCGGGCCTCGGTGTCCTTGGTTGCGGCCTCGGTGTCGGACTGGTCGGAATGAAGGCTGCGGAAGCAGTGGGACGCAATCCAGGCGCTTCAGGAAAGATCCTTGTTCAAGCCATTATCGGTATGGCGCTTGCGGAAGGTCTGGGCGTTATGGCCCTATTCTTGGCGAGTTAGAAAGTTTTAGTGGTGGGCCATCTCAGACGGGTGGCTCACCTTTTCAAATATCATTAATTTACTCATGATCGACCTCATTTCAGTAATTGCTGCCGCAGATCCGCATGCCGCGGCTGAATCTGCAGGCCTCGTGGAGAAGTTTGGCATTCACGTGGGTCACATCGTGATGCAGGTGATCAGCTTTTCGATTCTTGCCTACGTACTCTATCGATTCGCTTTCAAGCCGGTCTTGGCGACCCTTGATGATCGCAACAGCCAAATCGCCGATGGGCTGAAGTACGCGGAAGACATGAAGGTCAAGCTAGCGGAAGCCGAGGCTGAGCACAAAGAGATTATTCAAAAGGCGTCCCAGGAAGCGCAGCAGATAGTGAACGAAGCGAGAACTGTGGCCGAAGAGAAAATTTCAAAGTCCTCCCAGGATGCGGTGGTTCGGGCTGAGGAGATCATCTCAAAAGCCGAGCAACAGATCGAAATGGATCGGAAGAAAATGCTGTCCGAGGCAAGAAGCGAGATCGCTCGCCTCGTCGTGTCCACGACCAGCAAGGTCCTTTCGAAGGAATTGTCTGCCGACGATCGAAATCGTTACACCGAATCAGCAAGCTCTCAGTTAGTCGAGAGCAGCAACTAGTTTACAAAGCTCAATGAAGCAGGACAAGCAGATCAAAAAATTCGCCAAGCAGCTCCTCCAGGTCAGCATAGAGGGTGGCGAGGTGTCTGCAGAGCGGGTAGACGGAGTCCTGAAATCCTTGGCCAACAACCCTCCTCGCCATCATATCGCGACTCTCAAAGCTTATTTAAAGCTTGTCGCAAGGGAAGTGGCGAAAGGTACCGCTGTTATTAGCTACGCTGGCGAGCTTAGCTCCGATATGGTCGCAGGAATCGTAAATCAGCTTTCTGCAAAGTATGGACGTGCCATCACTTCCGTCTTGCGTGAAGACCCGAGCCTAATTGCGGGCTTGCGCGTGGTGGTCGATTGCGACGTCTACGACGCTTCGATAGCCAGCAGCCTTGCTTCCCTAGAAGCCTCACTCTCCTAATTTTTTCCTTAAAATCCATTTAATAAATACAGAAGTATAATGAGTTCCGTCATCGAACAGATTGAACAGCAGATAGCAAATCTCCAAACGAAAACCGTTGCCACCAATACGGGCAAAATCCTAACCGTCGGCGATGGTGTAGCGAAGATCGACGGACTTTCGGAGGTTATGTATAACGAAATGATCGAGTTCCCCGGTGGAACGATCGGGATCGCTTTGAACTTGGAGGAAGATGAAGTAGGAGCGGTTGTTTTGGGTGAATCAAATCACTTGAAAGAGGGCGACGAAGTAAAGTGTACCGGAACGCTTCTTTCAGTTCCGGTTGGAAAAGGGATGCTCGGCAGAGTAGTGGATGCATTGGGCCGCCCGGTTGATGGTAAGGGCGCGATCGATACAACGGAATCTTATCCCGTTGAGAAAATAGCCCCCGGAATTATCGAGCGGAAATCTGTGGACCAGCCACTTATGACCGGTATCCAGGCAATCGACTCGATGATTCCGATTGGTCGTGGTCAGCGTGAGCTCATTATTGGGGACCGTGGAACGGGCAAAACAACGATCGCGATTGATACGATTATCAACCAGGCGAACATCAA
>CALDFV010000179.1 GCA_937942145.1 uncultured Opitutaceae bacterium | reverse complement strand
AGCAAAGCATAGGGCCAAAAAACTTTAGAACCTTCTAAAGTTTTTTGGCTTTACAGCTTGAAAGCTATAGGTCGCTGCTGAGCCAGCGATTGGCTCAAATCGTTGAGACAGGCTGTCTTGGCCCGCGGGGTTGCTATCGATCTACGCGCGCGGATCCGCCGGCGACTAGCTTTTCTACCTCGGCCAAGGTTGCCATGGAAGTGTCGCCTGGCGTTGTCATCGCGAGAGCGCCATGAGCGGCTCCGTATTCAACTGCTTGAGCGGCATCATCCTTTGTGATGAGGCCATAAATGAGTCCTGAAGCGAATGAATCCCCGCCGCCTACGCGGTCGAGTATCTCAAGTTCGGGACGGTGAGTGGCTTCGTGGAAAGATCCATCCGCCCAGCAAATCGCGCCCCAATCATTAACGGTCGCCGTCTTTACGCCGCGAAGGGTGGTGGCGACGACCTTAAAATTGGGATAGTCTGCCACCGCTCGACTGATCATGGCTTTGAAGCTGTCGGTTTCCAGATTGGATAGGGATTCGTCAACGCCTTCGATTTCGTAGCCCAAGCTGGCGGTAAAGTCTTCCTCATTGCCGATCATGACGTCCACGTACTGGGCAATCTCGCGGTTGACCTCTTGGGCTTTTTTAATGCCGCCGATGTCTTTCCAGAGGGAAGGTCGGTAATTGAGATCGTAGGACACGATGGTACCGGCGGCCTTGGCTGCTTTGGCGGCTTCGATGACAAGGTCTGCGGCGGTGACGCTCAGAGCGGCGAAAATTCCACCTGTGTGCAGCCATCGAACGCCTTCTTTTTGAAAAAGAGTCTCCCAGTCGACGTCGCCCGGTCTCATTTGCGATGCCGCCGTGTTGCCGCGATCGGGAACCCCTTTGGCTCCGCGAATCCCGAAGCCACGCTCGGTGAAATTGAGTCCGTTGCGAGTAGATCTTCCGATTCCATCGTAGGAAACCCAGTTGATATAGTCGGTTGCGACACCTCCTTGAAGTATGAAGTCTTCAATCAATCGGCCCACTTCGTTGTCTGCCAGAGCCGTCACAACGGCGGTCTTGAATCCGAAGCAGCGACGGAGACCACGCGATACGTTGTATTCGCCTCCACCTTCCCAGGCGGTGAAGGACCGTGTGGTTCTTGTCCGCCCTTCGCCCGGATCGAGTCGAAGCATGATTTCGCCCAGCGACACACAATCGTATTTGCAGTTTTCTGAAGGTCTTAGTTGAAGTGAGCTCATAATTTGCAGGTCAATCAATAACCGCAAAAGGGAAAGGCAAGCGAAAAACTAACACGTGTGTGATGGTGTCGTTCTATCCTGCACGAACAAGATTTGGTGGAGTGCACACGTATCACTCGATTTGCGGTGAGTGTGACTGGTTCGTCACGGGTGGAGGAGATGGTTTCCTTGCGACGAAAGATTGCCATCTGTATTTTTTGATTCTACTAGCCTCTCCATGAAGTTTGGAAAGAAGGAATCGTCGCTGGATCGTGTTCTCGGGCAGATCGATTCTCTAGACACGATCAATCTGACCAATCTAGTCAAAAAGCTCGCTCGTGAGAGGGAGCTGCTTGAAACCATCTTCAATACGGCGCTCGAGGGGATACTTGTGATTAGCGACCTGGGCGTTATCGAGTACGCGAATATGGCGAGCCACCGAATGATTGGACTCAAGGATAAGGACATTGGTGAGGCCTCTTTGTGGCGCCTCATTCCCGAATTGCGTGGATCGCTCGGACTAGAGGAGGGAGCTCGGTTGGAGTCGTCCGTAAGCTCAAGGGAGCTACAGCTAACGTACCCGGAGAATCGATACGTTCGACTCTATATTTTGCCCTTTGAAGGCGAAGGCAAGGAAGGGGGCGATGCGCGATTCGTCGTGATTTTGTCGGACATAACGATCGAGAAGCAATCAACGCGGGAATCGATGGAGTCAGAACGGGTGAGTTCGATTTTGTTTTTGGCGGCTGGTGTCGCTCATGAGCTGGGGAATCCGCTCAATTCGATAACCATCCATCTCCAACTGATGGAACGCCAGCTGGCAAAGCTTGAGCAGACTCCTGCCCATGAAAAGCTGGCTGGCTCGCTTGAAGTAAGTCGTAATGAAGTTTCGCGCCTGGATGGGATCATCAAGAATTTTCTCGAAGCGGTTCGACCGCAAATCCCGGACTTCCAGACCCTCAATCTAAACGAGGTGCTAGAGGAGTCGCTTGAGTTTCAGTCCAACGAACTAGAAGACCGTGGTATCACAGTGGAGATCGATACTGGGGCAGAAAGCCCGATAGTTCGAGCGGACAAGCAGCAAATAAAGCAGGTGTTTTTCAACGTCACCAAAAACGCGATGGAAGCGATGCAGCCGGGTGGTGTTATTCGAGTCAAAATCCAATCCGATGAAGAGCGTTTCTACCTTCGTTTTGGAGATTCGGGTTCCGGAATCAAGCACGAAGACCTGTCCCATGTTTTCCAGCCTTACCATACCACAAAAAAAGGCGGCACGGGTCTTGGTCTGATGATTGTTCAGCGTATTATGCGGGAGCATGGGGGACAAGTTGGCATAGATAGCAAGGAAGGAATCGGGACGCTCGTAACCTTAGAATTTCCGAAGCAAAATCAAAAGTTTCGTATGCTAGAGTGAAGGCTGCTTAGCCCTATACCTTATTGGCCCGGGGCTTGTGCTATGAGTACTCGGTGAACAACTGTGCCATAATTACTCATTGACCTTGTGGATTTAGGCTCTTAATGAGAGACATGCTACCAACTGTTTTGATTGTCGATGACGAACGGCACACTCGCGAGGGGCTCCAGCAAGTTCTGGAGGATCAGTACGACATCTATTTGGCAGAGAATGCGGATCAGGCGTTCACGCTCATGGAGAGTGAGACGTTCGATTTGATTCTGACGGATTTGCGAATGCCCGGAAAGTCGGGTCTCAAGGTCATTGATAAAGCGTTGTCGCTAAAAAACAGACCCCCGGTTATCATGATGACGGCGTATGGAAATGTGCCATCAGCGGTTGAGGCGATGAAGCGTGGGGCCTATGATTTCCTTACGAAACCGGTCAATTTGGAAAAATTGGAAATTCTAGCGAAACGCGCTCTTGAGTCGAAAACACTCCAGGTGGAGGTCGAGCAACTGCACGAGCGGCTGGATGTGAAGTACAGTTTTGATGGTATTATAGGGAATTCGGCTGAGCTGAAGAATGTCATTGAGCGGGTGAAGCTAGTGGCGCCTTCGAAAGCAAGTGTCTTGATCGAGGGTGAGACGGGTACGGGTAAGGAGCGAATCGCGCAAGCGATCCACCAAAACAGCAATCGACCGCAAGGTCGTTTTGTCGCGGTCCATTGCGCGGCACTGCCTGCTAACCTACTGGAAAGCGAACTGTTTGGGCACGAGAAGGGTGCCTTTACGGGAGCGACGGAGCGTCGGATCGGCCGGTTTGAACTGGCCCACGAAGGAAGCCTGTTTTTGGACGAAATCGGCGAAATCAGTTTGTCGACTCAGGTCAAACTGCTCCGTTTTCTAGAACAGCGTACCTTTGAGCGCATTGGTAGTTCTAAATCCATTACAGTAGACACGCGCTTGATTGCGGCCACCAATAGGGACTTACAGGAGATGGTGCGGGAAGGCACATTCAGAGAAGACTTGTACTTCCGATTGAATGTGGTGCAGATCAGGATGCCTCCTCTAAGGGATCGCAGTGAGGATCTACCGGTACTTTTGAATCACTTTTTGCAGGAGTTCGCCGAAGAGAACGAAATTGAGGCGCCGACCTTTGAGCCAGGCGCGATGCAATGCCTGCGGCGATACTCGTGGCCGGGAAATATTCGCGAACTTCGGAATTTCGCAGAGAACGCGGTGGTGCTTCACCGGGGGAGCGTAATTCACGATTATGACTTAGAAGCAAAATTCCGGGGAGAGTCGCGTAGGATCGATGGGGAGCGGGTGATCGTTTCACCTTTGGATAAGGAAGAGAATGAAAAGCGTCTGCTGCGTGAGGCCCTGGCGGATTCCAAGGGGAATCGAACGAAGGCAGCAAAGCTTATGGGTATCAGCCGCCGCACACTGCACCGCAAGCTGCAGCAATGGCCTGAACTGGATGTGGTGGATCGGTGACGGGGCAAGGTTGCGGATTCCTAGTCAGCTACAGCAGGATCAACGGCCTCTAATGGTTCGTGAATCGGTTTACCGTTAGTCCAATGCCAAATGTCAAAATCTGGAATTTTCTATTGACTTAGGGGAGTGGAGATGGATTTTAACCCCTCTTTATTTGCGGGCGTAGCTCAGTTGGTAGAGCACCACCTTGCCAAGGTGGCTGTCGAGAGTTCGAATCTCTTCGCCCGCTCCATTTTCCGCTTCAAGCGAAGCTAAAGGTCCTCTTTTCGAGGACTTTTTTGTGCTCTGGTAATGGGTAGTGTATTTCAATTGGTTCTGATGCCCCGACTGGTCAGGGGCTTCTTCGTGGAAATAGTAAACGGCCGATCTCCGATTGCCCTACTAACTATAATGACTGGTTATTAGTGGGTGCTCGGAGATCACCCATTACCTTGAAGTGTTTCGGGGCTTTTGCGGAGAAAAACATAGCAACTAGCTAACTCTTGGTTAATATTTGAGCACGGGAGAACATTCGCTTGAGGAAGTCGTTCGAGGCTCTAGGTTTCGACTCGTGATTGCCGCAGACTTTTTTGAATTACCTGAGAGCATGCCGTTTCAGGATTTTTTCCGTCCAGAAGCCAGACCGTGGGAATGGCTGCCAAAGATCAAGGAAGCGCTCTCAGGATTGGTGGGCAATACAGCTATCCGTGAACTCCCTGCAGGCGTTCATATCGAGGGCGAAGTTTATCTGGGAGATTCTGTCAAACTGCCGCCCTATTGCTTTATCAAAGGACCTTGCTGGATCGGCGATGGAGTGGAGATCCGCCCGAGCGCCTACATTCGCGGAAACGTCATCATCGGGGCGGGCAGCGTTATCGGAAATTCCTGCGAGTACAAAAATGCTCTGCTAATGGAGAAGACCCAAACGCCGCACTTTTCCTACGTGGGCGACTCGATCCTGGGGAGCGGTGCCCACTTGGGGGCAGGGGTGATTCTTTCCAACCTTCGTTTCGACCAGAAGAATATTCTAGTGAACCTCGACGGGGAACGGGTAGACACGGGCCTGCGGAAGTTTGGAGCCATTTTGGGGGACAACGCAGAAATTGGCTGCAATACCGCCGTAATGCCAGGATCGATAGTGGGTAAAGGATCCCTGATTGGTCCTACTACCAGCTTTTCTGGGTACCTGGAGCCAGGACAGCTATACCTAGGAAAAGGCGGGCATCGCAAGATGCCGTTGAGTGATTAGTGGGGCGCTGGACGAGGTTAGCGGGTAGGGAACGACGACGGGCCCTCGATGGAAGATTGATTCGGGCAATGAGGGCCCTACCATTTCGCCTCCGTACCCTTCGAGGTTGGTTCTCTGCGGTATCATTTTAATGACCTTAGCCCTCATTCGAAATCTTCATTGTTTCCCAACCTGAGAGAATGTCAGGATTCGCGCTGCGAATATAGGTCGGTTTTAAAGCCGAAAAGGTTTCCGCCTTCTCCAATCGTGATCGGGGCCACGAAATGAAGCTGGGCAGCGAACGGCAAACGAAGACAATGTCGCTTATGCGACATTCGAAGACCCCTATAAGTCGGGGCTAGGCTGCCTCCAGCAACCTTGACCCGTTCCTCTTTTTTGTCGCTGGGCTTGGTTTTATCTCGTTTCCTATCTCCAGAGAAAATGAAGATCTGGATTGATCTGGTCATTGCGGGTCTCTACTGAAAGGCCAAACTAAATTATGAGAATACTCTCTGGTATACAGCCATCAGGCGTCCTCCATGTGGGGAACTATTTTGGAATGATGAAGCCGTCGATCGAGCTTCAGGATCAAGGAGACGCGTTTTACTTCATCGCGGACTATCATTCCATGACCTCGCTCTACGATGCGAATTTGAGGCGTGAATACACGCGGCAGGTGGCAATCGATTTTCTGGCCTGTGGCTTGGATCCGGAGAAGGCGGTGCTGTTTAAACAGTCAGATGTTCCGGAACACGTAGAGCTATCCTGGATACTTTCCTCGATTTGCCCCATGGGTCTTCTGGAGCGTTGCCACAGTTACAAGGACAAGATCGCCAAAGGCCTTTCCGCTAATCACGGGCTCTTTGCCTACCCGGTCCTCATGGCGGCCGACATTCTCATTTACGATGCTGACAGCGTGCCGGTCGGGCGTGACCAGAAACAACACGTCGAAGTGACTCGCGATCTCGCCATCAAGTTCAATCAGACTTATGGTGAGACCTTTAGGGTCCCCGAACCTGCATTTCGCGAAGGAGCGGAAGTCATTCCTGGCCTCGATGGCCAGAAAATGAGCAAGAGCTACAATAATACGGTAGAGATCTTTGGAGAGGAGAAACCGACCCGAAAGCGACTGATGAGCATCGTCATGGACAGCCGCACTCCAGACGAGCCCAAGCCGGATGCGGAAGAGAACCGAGCCATTCAGCTGATCAAACATTTAACCGCCCCTGAGATCCACAGAGAGGAAGTCGAAAAACTGAAAGCAGGAGGCTATGGGTACGGAGACCTGAAGAAGCGGCTGTTTGAACTTTACTGGGAGTACTTTCGTCCGGCTCGAGAGCGCCGGGCAGATCTCATGCAAAATCTAGACTACGTGGACCAGGTGCTCGCTAACGGGGCAGAGAAAGCTCGAGAAATAGCGCGGAGTGTGAATCAAAGAGCGCGCAAGGCCTGCGGCTTGGAGTAGTCGGTTTCCCCACGGAGCGACATGGATGGATGGAAGAAATAGCTTCGGATTCCTTTATCATTCAGGGAGTTGCCCAAATCAGGTAGATCGCGAACGCTTATTGGGCTTAGAGTGATCGAGAATTTGCTACGTGGAATAGACGACTCACGTAGACAAGGGGAGTATATCCTCTCTGAAAGGTGGACTTGCGAGGCCCGCTCTTCTGTCATTTTATCGAATCACAATGCGCTCCCGATAAACTTCGCCAGGTTTTCGTAGAAGCGGATGGTGGGTCTTTCGGAGACCATTCCGTGGTTGTTGAAGCTGAGGATCTTTAGGGTCACATCCTTGCCTGCGTTTTTGAGGGCTTTGTGCATGAGTCGAGATTGCCGGGAGGCGACGATTTCATCGGCGCCACCGTGGAGGAGGTAGACAGGAGCTTGGATCTGGTCGGCGAGGGTAACGGCGGAGGCGTTCTGCCATAGCTCCTTTTCGTTGTCGTAGTCGCCGTAGTACTTGAATTGCTTCAGCTTCCAGTAGATCGGTTCTTTAGCGAATTCCCGATCCATTTCCTTGACCCAGTCGTAGACACCGGCGTAGCCGATGACGCAGGAAAACAGCTCGGGGTATTCGGCTGCGGTTCTCAGAGCTACATGGCCCCCAAAGCTGGAGCCATAGATAGCGGCTTTACCGGACTTTGAAAAGCCTTCATCAATGGCCCAGCGAACACCGTCCGCGACATCTACGATAGAGTTTCGAATCGCCTCGAGATGACTATAGGGACTGTAATTAAGGCCATACTCGCTCGAGCCTCGGTAGTTGATTTTCAATACAGTGTATCCGAGTGCCGCAAAATACTGAGCCTCGCTATCCCAGTCCCAATAGTCTCTCGCTCGGGGTCCGCCGTGGATCATGGTGAGGAGGCCTTTCCGGGCAACGCCATGAGGCGGTTGAGTGAGAAGGGCGTGAATCGGCGTACCTTCGCGATTAGGGAAGGTGATCGATTGGGTAGAGGCAGTTTCTGCGGGATCGATCCAAGGCCGCTCCTTTCCAATTAGTTTCGTGTGGCCGGTATCGATCTCGAAAAGCAGCCATTCACCCGGATTGCGGTCACTGTGTCGGCGTATGACCGCATGCGTTTCATCAAGAGCAAAGCCTTGAATGTCGTTCAAGGTGTGGGGGAAGGCCGCATTGATTTTCTCTTGAATTACATGGTGCTCACGCTTGAACCAAATGGTTCGGCGGCGATCGGACTGGTAGCTAAAGCCAAAAGTGTCTTCGGTCTCGGGGTCGAGTATAAAGGTCTCGGGAATCAGGTCGTAGTCGGAGTCTTCGATACTCGGGCCGTAGAATTCATTTCGAGCGCAGTCGAAGGCCCGAGCGATTACCCGGCTTTTGCCTGCGGGGCGGTGAAAGGAAAGGACTTTCTCGGGCTCATTTAGAAATAGGATCCCGAAGGAGTCGGTTCCGAGATGGATCTCTTTCCACTCGGCCTCCTCATTGAGTCGATATTCGAATCGGTCATTTTCGTCTTCATCTACCCACTGGCGAATCCTCACAAAACCGTTCTTATCCGTAATCCAACTGATGATGTGTCCTGGATTTTTGGCGACCTTTTTGCGCGATCCGGAATCGAGATTGAAAAGCTCGAGATCGAAAAACTTTTCACTCTTGTCGGTGTCCTTGATGAGAATCCGGTCTGGAGTGTCAGGCATGAGGTCGTAGACTTGCACATAATCGCAGGGCTCTACGGCGCTCAGGCGTCTGTTTGCCGAGAACACTTCGGCAGGGATTCCGAGCTTCTCGGCAAAAACAATGACCTGATCTGGACTGACCCAATAGTAGTCATAAATCTGGTTTCCTCTCTCTGCTTTTATGCCGCGGCGTTTTCCTGTTTCAAAATCGTGGCTGAACAGGGCTCGCTGACCGTTATTCCCAATGAAGGAGAGCGAGTGGTTCCCCGGTGAAACGCGGGCATCTTCAATGTCGGGTTTGAAAAAGAACTTTTCGGCGAGGTTCTTGGGTTTGCGTGGGGCCGCCAGCGTGGATGCCGCAGCGAGGATAAGCGTGTAGAGTATCAGATTGCGGATCAGTGACATGGGGAAGTCATGGGATAAAGAGTTGGGGTATTCTCAAGATTAGGAAAGGGGGAAAGATCTCGTGTCTATCTTATACGCCCAGTGGATAAGGATAAGATTCAAAGAACGAGGTAAAACAAAGGGCTGGTTGATTTTTTTACATGGATCGCTGAGGTCTTGCGTCGGGAAAATTGAGAGGACTATGCGAATAGGTCGACTTGACAGAGCGATTGAATCACTTCCGGAGTTGCATTGCCGGAGTGGATCGGGCTCAATTCGATCCGTGAGAGCCGTACAAATTACAGGACCGCGCAGAGCGGAAATTATTGAAGTTGAGATGCCCCCACTAAAGCCCGGAGATGTCCGGGTGAAGCTGCAGAAGACCTGTCTATGCGGCTCGGACATTCCCTACTTCGGTTACGACCAGCAGCGGTTGAGTGACGAAGGCAAGCGAAGCCCCTATGGGCACGTAACCTATGAACGCGAAAAGGTTTACCCATTGCCGGTTGGGCTTTCCTTGCATGAATGTGTGGGCGTCGTGGAGGAGTCCGCGTCCGATCGATTTAAGGAAGGCGACTTCGTGCTTGGGCTTCCGTTTCATCAGTACGGATTTTTCGAATACCTGACACTGCCGGAAAATCGTGTTTTTTCGTTGCCTGAAAGCCCCGTTTCCAAGGAGGAAATCCTACTGGCCCAACCTTTTGGGACATTGCTCTACGCCTGGCGAAAGATGCCAGACGTTGCTGGAAAAACGGTAGTGGTCCTTGGCCAAGGGCCGATCGGGCTCATGTTCAACGCCTTGTTGAAACAAAAGGGGGCGGCGGCCGTAATTGGAATTGATCGACTTCAGTACCGGCTAGAGACGGGTCGTGTCGTGGGGGCCGATCATACGATTAATGCGACCGAAACCGATGTTCTGGAAGCGGTTTCCGAACTAACCGGCGGAGTACTGGCCGACATCGTAATTGAAGCCATCGGACATGCCGAACTGGCTATTAATGAAGCGATCGAATTGGTGCGTGTCGATGGGGTGCTGTTCGCGTTTGGCGTAGTGGATCACGATTATCGGGACCACTATGCCCTGGGAAAAGCGTTTATGAAGAATATGACGATCCATCACTCGGTGGGGGCAAAGGATGCCGGTGACTTCCTTGAGGCCGCCCGGATGATTGCTGAGCGAGATGTCGACCTGAAACCTCTGCTGACTCACTCTCTGCCCTTTGAGGAAGCCCAGAGGGCCTATGAGCTCTTTGTAGATCGGCAAGACGGGTCGATTAAGGTCGTGATTGACTTCGAAAAGTAGGGCGCCTGTCTTCGGGTGCTTCTGCACGGACCCTCAGACTCGCACTGGAAACGGCAAATTTACGTTTTGGCGATCGAGCGTCGAAATTCCCGTCTAAGTGTCCTTACATCCGCCTCCGAACAATGGGGGCTGTATCGAAGCTGTACCGCCCTCTGCTTTAAGTGATGTAGCGGGTCGGCTAATTCACGGTGTGATCGGAAGAACGATTCGATCTCTCGCAATAGCCTGCCAGCATGGGCTCGGTCTCGAAGAGGCAAACTTCGAGTCGATTGGTCAGGCTCTATAATTCGTTTTCTGATTCTGCTAAGCTGGGAAAAAGTGAATACAATCAAAATCAACGCAAAAAGATAATTGATTGTGACGCGCGGTGTCAGACTCCAGCTTTCAGCTAAAAGTTCTGAATCAGCGATCGCGTTTAGTTCAGAAGGGATTGTTTCCGAGATTTCGACATCGGGCGCTTTCTCACGTTCAGAGATTGTTTCATTAAACTGAACCAATGGCGCGCTTTCTTCTGTTTGCGGAGGAACCGTTTTCGTCGATTGTTCTCCGGGTTCAGCTCCGGGTGCTGCGACTGGATCTAAAGACATTGCCACCTTTTCGCTTTCTCGCTCCAGAACGGTGTCAATTAGATCCAAAGCACTGGCGATGCTTTCCAATGAAGGCGGCGATGCTTCAATTGCATTCGGCGCTTTGTCCGCTTCAGGCAAGACGATATCCCTAGCTGAATTTGCCACTGCGGGTTGCCCAAACACTTCGATATCGTTCTGGAGGGACGCTAATGCCGACTGAATGTTATTCTCATAGCTTTCTGAGTAGGATTCGCTGGATGCGAATCTTGGAGAGTCGATTGCGATAGGTGTCAAGTCCGCGCGTACCCATTCGTTTTTCTCATTGAGGTACTCGGCCCAGGCGTGCGCGTCTCTGTCTCGAACAATAAATTTTCGCGACTTTGGATCGAATTCACGAGTCAGCGCGCCGATTACCACACGAGCGGGAATGCCTTGAGCTCGTGCCAGCAACGTGAATGCCCCGGCGTAGTATCCACAAATTCCTGGGGACTTTGCTTTGAGCCAGCTTATCAATAGATGCTCGTCGCCCGATTTGAATTTGAAGTCGAACGAGTAGGGATGGTTGGTTTCGAAGTAGGATTGCGCTCTGTTGGCAAAGGCTTTGGGCGAGGGGCTATTCCCACCTATTCGTCTGCCAAGTCGCTTCAGATAGTTTATTTCCAAAGAGCTCAATGGCAGATTTGTGAGTCGCTCTCTTTCTGAAGAAGAAAGCCCGGATTGAACGATAGGCCTCGTATCCGACAAGCTAGGACCGCGAAATTGGTAGGCGAATGGACCGGTACCCGAATCGCGATGCAAGGTGAACGAAGTTTCATCGGCGGAGATAGAGAAACCTGTTGGGGCTCTGATCGAATCAAAGGGACCTATTAAGGGGATAGAGCCGTTCCAATGATAGCCGAGAGCAAGGGTCCAAGGATCCGAAGACTCGGATTTTGAGCGGAAAGGCCCTGGGGCATCGTTCCATCCTGGCTGACCAGTAATCGGGATGCGACTGGAGGGTTGACTCGTCTCAACAAAGCGGTCCACTGCGACTTCTTCGAGGGTATTGAAACGAAGGTAAAGGCGGTTCACCCACTTCGAAGATCCAGGCAGATAGACTTCTAGTACCGGTCTGGACCTCAAATGAGTACTGACATTGTCCGCAAATTCGAGTTCGGGTGAGAACCCGACGGAGGGCTGTACATCTCGCGGACCGGGTTTCTGTGGTTTCTCCGGCCTTGCGGTTTGATGGGGCGGGCGGATTGGTGAAGGTCGGTCCAATGTTGAGGGTGGGGGCGAGTCCACTCGGAGGGGACCGCCGGAGGAACTCGTAGTCACACTTTCAGTATCATTTCCCCCGCTCGGAAATTCGATCCGTTCTGGATTGATGCCAAAGTCGTACTGGATCGTTTCGGAAGGAATCTGGGTACCGCTACTTTCCAGATCTGTGGAAAGACTGTATTGAGGAAGTGGTTGCGATACGGGAACGGGGGAGATGCGCACGGAAGGAATTTTTGAAATCCGTGTAGTTTCGATTGTCTCAGTATACCGCCTGTCTACGTTAAGTCTGTTTCCGTCATTGGCTTCACGTACAATGACCTTTCGGTGAGTGGGTGTTTCCGTAACCTTTCTTTGCCGCAAGGCATCTTCAAGAATGCTAATGTTGAGGGGTTTAAGCGGTTCAGCGACCTTAGGCTCAGTATTTTTGAATGAGAAAAATGCCTGTTCAATTCGGTTTCGTTGCTCTACTTCCAATGGTTTTGATTCATAATCTACCGAGGCCAGAAAGGGTAGCTCAGGTACCCGGGCATAGATAATCCAGCCAGCCAATAAGAATGTGGACAGACCGGTGAAAAACAAAATCGAATACGACTTGATGACTTGGGCGTGCGTAAGGGGATTACGCGGTATTGCCGCAATCCCACTTTTCACTGCATAGGAGTCACGTTGACCAATCGCTTGGGCCGCTCCAAAAAAATAGGCGAGAAGTACGCCTGCAGACAGTAGGGCGACGGAGGGAAACTGAGACGTTTCTTGATGGTAGAAAAACAGTAGCGCGATGCAAACGCCTGCCTCGGCCATCGTTGGTGAGTTTCGGTTCGTGTGAACGACGCTAGAAAGCAGTTCCCAGGCTGCGACCAATAGTCCGATGGTCAGAAGTGGATTCGTGAATTCAGAATTGAGATTAGGATGGAAGTATCGCTGGCTGACGAAGAACAGTATGAACAGAATCGGTACGACGATGACCCGGCCTTGAGGGATCGTGAGGTTTACAGCGTTGAGGCCGACGAGGAGGACCGTCGTGATTACAACGAGAGGTAAGGTTAGGCTATTGAAATGGGAGATGAACCCGCCTTGAAGGAAAAACAGAACGCAAGCGGTCGAGGCTATGGAAAGCTCGATTCGGGTGATGCGGCTTTTAATCGAACCGGATACTCGAGCAAAGAGTGCCAGAACGGCAATTCCGAGCATCGACCAAGAGGCCAGGGAATCTCCCGATAGGAGGTGAAAAATGAAAAGGCCGGAGAGGGTGATGAAGGCCCGTGGCAGATGTCGCCAAAATCTGGAATCACCTATCGCTCTATTCATACCGCTACTCGTTGGGGAATTGAAGTCTGAATCGCCACACCCTTCTTGCTACTCACAATAAGGAACTCGCCTCTCTTGAGATCTGGAATATGGGGGTCTGCTCCAAGATCCATTCCTAACTCGCTAATTTGGTCCAC
Source organism: uncultured Opitutaceae bacterium (assembly GCA_937942145.1). Taxonomy (GTDB): domain Bacteria; phylum Verrucomicrobiota; class Verrucomicrobiia; order Opitutales; family Opitutaceae; genus Pelagisphaera. The sequence continues at coordinate 1,177 of CALDFV010000179.1, read as the reverse complement.
AGCTCGAGTGAAATCCTCATAGCTGCGGATCGAAATTTGCCGGTCATTGATCGTAATTCCCGCTAGCATTCTTCGCTTGAATCCAAATTCTAGAGCCGATGCCAGGAGTCGAATCCCGCTCTCAAAGTCTACGGGGCGTTTCCAATGGGAGGGATGCGTATTGATTCGGAGCCAGAGACGTGCCTGGGCATTATCAGGGTTTTGGTTAACGACGAGCGCGCTGGTCTTGGCCGACAATTTCCAATTGATGCGCCTCATTGCATCACCGGGAAGGTAGCCTCGAAAGAGATTCGGGTCCATTTGCTCTGCAGTCGTTCGCCGAACGGATTCCCGATCGGTTTGAGGCTGATTTTCCCAGGCTCGAAACAGCTCAATAGGAGGCGAGATCGCTTCAGGCCAAATGGAGACAGCTCGGGAGACTTGCGAGAAAACGCAGCTTGATCGAGTCATCCCAAGTGGAAAGAAGGAGAAAGCTTCCACCGCGATGAGCCGCTGTTTTCCCCGTCGTCCAAATTGAGGATAGAAAGTAATTTTGGCGGTTTGCCCTGGTAGAAGCGCGCAGGGAACCTGGAGGGTACCTTCCCGTTTTCTTCCCGATTCGACGGTTCTGATACTCGGACTGCGAATCGGTAGCCACGTACTCCGATTGGTCAGTCGCGCTTCGAAAGGAAAGGCTTCGTAGGCTCGAGCGTGTGTGCCTAGTGGCACCAGTTCTACCTCTAGTTTTTGGACACAGAAACGAGAGATAATCCAATGAAACCCCAGCCCGAATAAAAGAGCGTACCCAATGAGAAAAGCTAACGCGTTGCTAAACAGCCAAGAGGAACCGAGAGATAGAGCGGCCCCTAATAGGCAAACGGAGCCTTGAAAAGTCAGCCTTTGGAAGACTCGTGGCATGGGTCAAAGTCAATCTTGAGCATGAGGGGCGGGTATTTCATTTAGAATCTCTCCGACAATCTTCGCAGACCGTCCCCAGTCATAGGACCCTGATAGGCTGTGTGCGAGTCGGAGTCGATGCGCCAAGCAAGGAACCGCATTTCGTTGAATGTCCTCTGGTGAAACAAAATTTCTTCCCGCGACTAAGGCGGCAGCCTGTACGGAAGAACGAAAAGCAATCGCGCCCCGAGGGCTGATTCCCACGTCGATATTTTGCCGGTTGCGGGTTGCCAGAATAATC
>CALDFV010000178.1 GCA_937942145.1 uncultured Opitutaceae bacterium | reverse complement strand
AAACCAGACATGTGATAAACATTGTCCGATGTCCAGGTAGTGTCCGAAGTGATGTTTGTGGTGACATCTACGTCAGCTGCGTAAACCGCTCCTGCAAGGAGAGCCGAAGCGGTAATCATATTTATTGCGCGTTTCATTTTTTCTATGTTTTCTTGTATAGATATTGGAATATTTTTGAATTTCGTATTCGAATAAAACCTACTTCCCATAACTCACGCTCAGCGAAAAGGTTCGTCCGGACTCGTCAAACGAGTACGGGAACTCAACTCCCTTGAACGTGTGGAATCGTCTGGATCCGGAATCTAGCAGATTGCTCACCTTGAACTTGAGCTTCCACGCCTGACCGAGTCTCTGGCTCGCAATCAAGTCCAAGTCTTCTGCGGGCTTTTCATCTACGAGTGGCAAGTTAGCATTTGTAACTGCATAGAGTCGCTCGCCTGTATTATTGTAGGAAAGCGTAATGCCGGTTCCCTTACGGTAATGCTCCCAAGAGGCATCAAAATTGAATATCGTCGACGACTGGCCCTGAAGTTCACGTGTAGGCGACAAATCAGGAAACTCCGCAATCTTACGATCAATCTCCAGCTGAGATCGGTTAACCTCTGAATCAATGATCGCCAGGTTTCCTCCGAGGGAAAAGGATGTGAACTCAGAAGACAGCAGACCTATCTTTTTCCGGGCTTCTAGCTCCAGGCCTTGGACTGTTCCGCTCTCCACATTGTCCCAGGAAATGAAACCATATCGATCGATAACCTGCTCGATAGGATTTTCGAGGTCTTTATAGAAAAGACTTACGGCGAAAAGTTCGTCGCCATTCTTTGGAAACATTTCCCACCGAACGTCGTAATTCGCAACCTCCGACATCTTAAGATTTTCATTTCCGATAATCAGGAAGGAGCCAATCGAATCAAATTCAGCAGCCGGAGTGAGTTCACGAAAGCTCGGACGAGCGATCGTATTCGTGTACGCCAATCGCAGATTCTGGCGCTCATTGATGCTCCAAACCAAATTCGCGGACGGCAAAAAGTGATCATCGGAGATACTCGACGCAGCATCAGGAATGTATTGAGGACGGCCTGAAACGGAGGTAACTTCAATTGAAGTATCTTCGTGCCTCAGTCCTCCGATCAAGCGAACTTTCTTGGTTATCGGAACATCCGCCATTACATAGGCTGCCGAAATTTCCCTCGATCCCATATACTCGGGATAGGCGTCGGTAAGATTCACCATGACCACTCCTGTTTCGCCGTTGCTATCCAGATTGATATTTTCCGGCGCAAGAAAACCTCCCCTGTCTCCCGTGTAGTTTACAAAGCGGTCACCATCGTTCCAACTGAACGCGAGCGCATCGTAGTGCCGATCCGCTTGGATGTTTCGTATTCCTGCTTTCAAGTAAGAACCTGCTTTGTCTCCGAAGGCAAAAGGCAGCTCTAGATCGATTCCGAATTCGTCCGCGCTCTCCTCGAGCTCGCGAAAGTTTCTCCGATTCGTGAATCCGGTTGGAAACTTCCAGTCATCCGGATCCACACCAGCCAGATCTCCTCCCACATCATCAAAGTCCTCTAGACCCACTGCATCGAAAAAGATAATAAAGTCCGGCTCGTCTTGGGCGCTTTTGGACTTCGAGTAGTCCCATTCAAATTTGGCACTTCCCAAGTCTCGAAACACATGCTTCCCGTAGAGCTGATTGGAGCTAATGTTTCTCTCAGTAAAGTGGATCCTGCTCTCCCTAAGAAACTGGTCTTCGCTTCCTCTTACGATTCCCTGCTGGAAGAAGGACTTGTCATTGGCCGACTGGTTGTAGAAATTTCTCAATCCAACCTCATGCTGAGCCGAAAACTGGAATGCCATATTGAAGAGCCCACCCAGACTGGCCGTGTTCTCCGACTCGTCGACGTGCATGTCGAATTCCGGAGTCAGTACGGAACCGTCAACACCTCGATCGATTTGGTAACGCGCTTCCGGGGCTCCGGTGCAGGTTGCAAAATCACGACTATGAGTAAGGCTCGCCGTATAGCCAAACCGCTTCTCCCCGTCGCTCGACAACATGAGGCTATCCCCAAAAGCGAGCGAAAAACTCTGGTTTAACGGCGCATCGCCGACATTTACTGGAGAAACGACGGGGGAAAGTTCATTCAAAATCTCAGACTGCTCTGTATTGCTCAACGAAGACAGGTTCACGTTCTCAGCGAGCCGCTCAGGCACCTGTCGAGAGCCATCATCCTTGCCAAGCCAGTCTTTCGATCCTCCCGGATAGGATAGGAACGATTCCCCGGTCGTATTAGTATTGTACCCAATTCCATAGGACACGTTGTAGAAGAACCGGTCGGGAAACGACTTAGTCTGAATGTCCACCGAACCACCCGTAAATTCTCCTGACTTGTCTGGAGTGAAGGTCTTGGTCGTTTCAATGACTTCGAGCAGTCCCGTAGGAAATTGGTCCAACTGCACGGACTTGCGATTAGGATCCGCGCTGGGAACCGTCGTCCCATTGAGAGTTGTTGTATTATAACGATCCGATAATCCTCGAACCACCATATACTTTCCGTCCTGAATAGAGGCTCCCGTCACTTTCGACAGAGCGTCCGCCGCATCGCCCAGTCCCAGTCTGCCAAACGTTTCCGAACCCATGGCGTCACTGATGGCCGGGGCTCTCTGCCTCTGTGCCAGCAAACCGATATCAGAATCCTCAAGTACCTCTGCCTTAACTGAGAAAGACTCAAGCTCGATGATGTCGGACGTGTCATTAAATAAAGGCACATCGATTTTCTTTACCTCACCTGCTAGAACTTCGAGGGACTCAATCTGAGACGATTTGTAGTAGGGGGCCGACACGATGAGCGTGTAGGTCCCTTCCGGAATTCCACTCATGAAATACCGGCCATCCACATTTGTCTTTGCAGACATCTGGTTTTCCAAAACGGTAACTTTAGCGTTCAAAACGGAACCCCCATAGTCCGCGTCCTGAACCGATCCAGATAAAATACCGGTGACTTGTTCCTGAGCAAAAGTCACACAGGCGCTGCAAGCAAAAACGACGAGCAAGAAACACTTCATCGCTTGGTGAAGAATTGGCAGATTACGGGAAGCTAATCTAATTGTTTTCATAGATTGAGCCTCTAGAAACCGACTGAAAACCGGCCTTTTCAACGTGAAACATCTCGCCGGTGCTCATTGTAACTTCGCCGTAACAATCGTCACACTCCGGTAACATCACTGTAACAGAGATGGCACTACAGTACTAAATTTGGCGCGCCTTTGGCGCAATCGAGCCCCAAAAACGCCCCTTTTCAAGTTACAGACAATTAGGGCCCAATTTGATCACCGCTCGTACCGGAAATTTTCAGAGCTTCGATCCGTTGGGATCTCTAGCAGGGCCACAGCGCCATCGTCCCATTTGGCTACAAAAAAAGCCGTCCCCTAATGAGGACGACCTTTAAAAAGTGGCGGGATAGACGAGACTTGAACTCGCGGCCTCCTGCGTGACAGGCAGGCGCTCTAACCAACTGAGCTACTACCCCGTGATGTTGAGAGGTCGCTGAAATTAGGTTTCAGGTTACCCAAGTCAAGCGCTGTTTTGGCATTTTCCCTGAAAATAACTAAAGCAACCAACATCGATTTAGACAGGGGATTCGATCAAGCCCTATCGAACAGACTCATTTCTCCGTAATAGTTACTTGTTTGACCATCAAGGGCATATGGCACAGCTTTAACTTTGGAATGATGCCAGAAAGACCGAATGAACTCATCGCAAAGGCGAAGTCCCAAACTGCGAACAAAGTACCAAAGGGATCGAGATGAGCATGAACGAGAGCCAGGAAGACCTATTCGCGTCCGATCCTTCAATTCCGCTTCCCCATACCACTGCAAGTTTTGCGGAAAAGCGGCCATTGCGGATCCTCGTAGCGGACGACAATGCCATCAATAGAAACGTCGTACAAACCATCCTAAACCGGCTCGGTTACCAACCGATCGAAGCATCCGGAGGGGAAAAGGCTATGGGCCTCTTGAAAAAGGAGCCGTTCGATATCTTGTTCACCGACATTGACATGCCTGAAATGGATGGGGTCGAACTCGCTCAAGCGTTGAGGGAACACGAAAAATCCAGCACCATGGGATCAAACAAGACCGAAATTATTGCGATCACCGCCAACGTCAGCCCTGAAACCAAATTGAGATGCAAACGTGCCGGAATGGACGGTTTCCTGGAAAAACCCGTTGATCAGGACAGGATCAAAAACCAGCTCCTAAAGAGCTGGAGACGCATTAAAAATCGACGCTCTCGATCTTGATCGTCCCGCTACGAGGCAGTCCGAGCCGCATCGATCAGCTCACAAAACGACTTGGAATCCAGCGAAGCTCCGCCAATCAGCCCTCCGTCGATATCCGTCTGGGCCAAAAGCTCGGCGGCATTCGATGGCTTCATTGAGCCTCCGTAGAGGATTCGAACTTTTTCCGCTGCCGCCTCACCGTACTTCTCAGTCAAAAGAGATCGGATCGAGCCGTGAACTTCTTGGGCCATCTCAGGTGTCGCTGTCTTGCCTGTGCCGATAGCCCAAACGGGTTCGTAGGCAACAACCACATTACTCAGGCCCTCTGTATCCACGCCTTCAAGTCCTCCCAGTAACTGCCTTTTGACGACTTCGAGGGTCTCATTGGCTTCGCGTTCTTCCAAGGTTTCACCGATACAGAGAATCGGGTTGAGCAGGTTCTCCAAAGAGAATCTTACCTTTTCGTTCACAAAGGAATCCGACTCACCAAAATACTCCCTCCGCTCACTGTGCCCAAGAATCACATACTTAGCAAATACTTCTCTCAGCATTTCTGGGGAGGATTCACCCGTGTAGGCTCCATTCGTTTTCGGATAGAGATTCTGGGCGCCCAACTTGACCGCTGAACCTTCAATCGCTTGGGACACGCGATCCAAAGCAATAAACGAAGGGCAAACAACCACGTCTACGGCTGCATCTTTCGAAACGACCGAGGCGATTTCCGAAGCGAGCTTCTTGCCCTCTTCCGGTGTTTTGTTCATTTTCCAGTTTCCTGCTATAAAATATTTCCGGCTCATTTGTCTTAATTAGTCTAAATTTCTAGTTGGATACAAAGTCTATTTTTCATCGAGGGCCTCAACTCCAGGGAGCGCCTTGCCTTCGAGAAATTCGAGACTGGCTCCACCACCTGTGCTGATAAAGGATACCTCTCCTCCAAAACCAGCCTGATTTACCGCTTTAACGGAATCTCCACCACCAATGATTGAGATAGCCTCCTTGTTTTTGGCTACCGCTTCCGCAATGGCAAACGACCCTTTGCTACAAGCCTCTATCTCGAAAATCCCCATGGGACCGTTCATCAATATCGTTCTCGCATTGGCTAATTCTTCAGTGTAAAGAGCAACCGTTTGGGGGCCGATATCAACGCCTTCCCAGCCATCGGGGATATTTCCGTCCGCATCGGAAACGCCGATGTTGCCTACACTCATGTTGTCGAAGTCGAGCGAATCAACCGTAACGTTATCCACCGGAAGCAGAAACTTGACGCCTTTTTCTTCCGCTTTCTTCAGGGCCGCTTTTGCCGTGTCAATAAATGCCGGTTCAGACAAGCTGTCGCCTACCGTTTTTCCTCGAGCGAGCGCGAACGTATAGGCCATGGCTCCACCGATCAAAATTGTGTCCGCTTTGTCCAGCAATCGATCAATGACGGTTATTTTGTCACTGACTTTGGCCCCTCCAAGAATCACTACGAATGGGCTTTCCGCATTCTCGGTTTTATCCCCGAGGTACTCAAGCTCTCTTTGTATCAATAAACCGGCGACAGCTGGTTTTAAAAACTGGGCAATCCCCGCGGTAGATGCATGGGCCCGATGCGCGGTACCGAAAGCATCATTAATAAACACATCCCCAAGTTTAGCAAAATTTTGGGCCAGATCTAAGTCGTTCTTTTCCTCGCCCACATGAAAACGGACGTTTTCCATCAGAGCTACTGAACCGGGAGAGAGTTCTGAAACTGCTTTTTCGGCTGCCGGTCCACGCGATTCTGGCACAAAGACAACGGGCTGACCGAGTTCGTCAGCGAGCGCCTTGGCGACAGGGGCCAATGAGTATTTGGCATTCACCTTACCCTTGGGACGTCCCAAGTGGCTCAGCAATATTGCGGTGCCTCCCTGCTCGACAACGTATCTGATCGTGGGAAGCGCTCCCAGAATACGCGTTTTGTCAGTGATTTCGTCTCCTCTCAAAGGTACATTGAAGTCAACGCGGATCACCGCTCGTTTGCCCTTGAGGTCTAAATCTTGAATCGTCTTTTTCGCCATGGCAACATGGTTTGGCGTCCGCCAAAAATCTGAAGTATTAAAATTGGAGTTGTAGGTTTGAAAGCCTGTGCCGGCTCAGAATTTTGAGCGACTAGCAATTGCGCCGCGCGCCTGAAAGGCGCCACAAAAAAAGAAAGCCCTTTGCCTGGCATTCCAGACAAAGGACCGAAATTAAACGCAACTATTGAGCCGAAATCTTCTTGAGAAGATCGACCACGCGATTGCTGTAGCCCCACTCATTGTCGTACCAGCTAACCAACTTAAAGAAGGTATCGCTCAGAGCGATGCCAGATCCTGCGTCAAAAATGGACGATGCGGGGCAGTGGATAAAGTCGGAAGAAGCGACCTCGTCTTCCGTATACTCCAAGATGCCCTTGAGGGAACCTTCTGAAGCTTCCTTCATTTTCTGGCAGATCTCTTCGTAAGAAGTCGATTTCGTCGTCTTCACCGTCAAATCGACCACCGATACGGTAGGTGTGGGAACGCGAAAGGCCATACCAGTGAGTTTCCCTTGGACCTCTGGTATCACCAATCCTACCGCTTTGGCAGCGCCCGTTGACGAGGGAATGATGTTCATCGCTGCGGCACGTCCGCCTTTCATGTCTTTGGGCGATGGACCGTCTACCGTCTTCTGGGTAGCAGTATAGCTGTGTACCGTGGTCATCAGACCTTCTTCGATGCCGAAGTTGTCGAGAATGACTTTGGTGATGGGAGCCAAACAATTGGTGGTACAAGATGCGTTGGAAATGAGTGTATCCTCAGCGGTCAAGGTGTCATCGTTGACGCCTAGAACAACGGTCTTTACGCCGTCACCCTTTCCAGGAGCGGAAATAATCACTTTCTTGGCACCTGCGTCGATGTGACCCTGGGCCTTCTCATCCTGAACCCACAGGCCAGTGGACTCGATCACAATATCGATTCCCAGTTCCGCCCAAGGGAGGTTTGCAGGTATCTCGCGAAGGGCGAGACACTTGATCTTCTGGCCATTGACCACAAGAGCATCGTCCCCTTCCGCCTCTACGGTACCGTTGAAACGACCTTGAGTCGTGTCGTACTTAAGCAGGTAAGCGAGGTTGCCTGCAGGAACGAGATCGTTCACGGCAACTACTTCTACCTGGTCGCCCAGGAGACCCTGGTCGACAATTGCGCGGAAGACTAGACGGCCGATGCGGCCAAATCCGTTAATAGCTACTTTTACAGCCATTGTTCTCTAATTTTTACTGGTTGACGTCTTAGTTTAGAAGGTTCCTTCACTCTGGAATTGCCCCCAAAGATCTGGCGAATCGGGAGTAGATGGTACCCTCGAAAGAAAATCAAGGGTTTAAAACGTCACAATTTGAACGTCAGCTGCACGAAACCCACAGCCCCGTGCCTAGAGGCGGAAGCGTCAATTCCGACCTTAGATTATTGTTCAGGGATTTCTCCTCAAAGCCCCAAAATCGATCGTGATCCGCAAGTTGAATCCAATCGGCCTCCCAATTCCCAAGTGGTATACGGAGAGGCTCCCGCTCGGGATTCACCGCAAAAAGCAGCCGGGCGTTCCCCTTGCTTCGGTCTGCGTTGAACACAGCAGCCAAAGCATTCCTCCCTTCGGTCTTTATAATATGAAAAAAACCTTCACTCGCCCTTGTATAGTGGCGAACCAATTCGCCCAGCTCCGATTTCCTGAAACTGATCCAGTCTTTGAAATAGTCACTGGTCAGGGCATACTCGATCCGCCTATCGTAGTCCAAGGCGTTCAAGTCGCCCCGTTGGTAGGTGTTGTTGACCCCGTTCTTGGAGAAAAGAAAATCCTGGCCCGCATGTATCATGGGGATCCCAATCGACATCATCATGATAGCGCCCATCATGCGTGTCCGCCTCTGATCGTTTACCGACGGATGGGAGCCATTGTTGTCCGGGTGCTCCGTAATGACATCGACCCACGTCCGATCATCATGCGATTCCGTATAGTTTACCGTCTGGGCAGGCCAACTAGCATAGTCGCCAGGAGATCCCATTAGAAAATAGCTAAGCGATTCCGAGCTCGAACCGCCCCTGACATATGACTTAACGTTTTCTCTGTAACCATCGTTCCATGACGCGAAACCCGTATCTCTCAAGTCGCGGCCGATGTGGCCACGAAAGCTCCACGGTTCTGCGATAAGAATAACATCCGGTTTGATCGATTTTAGCTCTCGTTCAACCTCCTGCAGCGCCGCTTTCCCCACCAAGTCCGCCAAATCAAAACGAAAACCGTCGACCCCATAAAAAGCAACTAAGTGTTTGAGGCTCTCAACAATTAGGCGTCGACTCATTGGCGCGTCGCATCTCATGTCGTTTCCACAGCCGCTCCAATTCGTCAATACACCTTCGCCCTCCAGATGAAAGTAGTACAGCTTGTCGATGTACATTAAGTGGGCGGGCTCCCCTACGTGATTGTAAACGACATCGAGAATAACTGCCATTCCTCGACCGTGGATACTCGATACAAGATCACGAAATTCCTCGATCTGAGACGCGCTTTCCGGATCACTGGCATACGAGGAGGCAGGAGAAAAGAAATTCGCCGTCATGTAACCCCAATGGTATTCTACATAAGACTGGCTATCGTTCTCCTGGACTGGCTGAAGCTCCAATGCGTTTATACCCAGGGTAGCCGGATAGAACTTCTCTTCTTGAACGAAACGGCTGAGATCGGAAAAACCCAACGGAACCCCATTTCTCCCACTTTCAGGAATTCCCGCCACCAAGTCACGGGTATGAGCTTCCATCACAACCAAGTCTTGCCACGCCACCGGCTGGAAGTTCCGGACAGGCGAATACATTTTTTCATCCACTACGATGCCAGGCCCATCGCAGCTCACAGTTGCTTTCGCATAGGGATCAAGGATTTTGAAATCCGGATCGAAATTCCCGGTGGAACCACTCGGACCATCGAGTCGATACCAGTAGCGAGCTCCCGTAAGATTTTGGGGGAACATCGCCTCCCAAACGTAGTCGTCCGACCGCTCCATCAGGGACCAATCCAATTCATCCTTGGATTCGCCCTTTTGAAAAACACCGACTTTTACCCATTTCGCTCGAGGCGCAAAAAGTCGAAACGTGGTGTACTCCCCATCCACAATCGCGCCGAGGGGCTTATCCGATTTAAGACCAAAAAAGAATGGGCCGGGGTCAAGATCCGCTTCGTGCGAGTGCAACCTCCCGTGATAGACAAGCGAGTGGTTTTCTGAAAGATCGAGCGGTCGGGATAGCTTAAAATGCAAGCGATGCCTCCCGCTTCGCTTCAAGCTAAAGCGGTAATTGCCATTTCCTTCATCGTCGCTAACGAAATTCGGAGCTTCTGGATCAGCGGGGATCCAGTAATGCTGATCAGTCACAAATTTGAAAAGGATGGCTTCCTCGATAGTCAGCAACTCCATTGGAAGTTTCAGAGAGTAGACCTCCCGCCCTTCCAACTGGGTACGCGACATCCGCCACTTTGCCTTTCCCACTGCATCCTGCCATCCATTGAAAGAACCGGCTAGATAAATCGAAAGCTCCTCGTATTCAAAAATCGGATGTTCGATCGGGTCGAAAACAAACACTCCAAAGCTGTTTTCATCGACATAGTATCGACTCTCAAAGGCGAAGTCGCTTGCGGAAATGGGTTCGACCTTCAAAAGCCCGTCCCGCTCGCCACCGAAGCTGATACGAGGAAGCCGTTGGGCTTTCCAATCATGCGACAGCTCCACTACACCTTCGTTGGGGGACGTCAGAAAGGCCTTTGCGATGCGATGTGATTCGTGTGACGACATAATTGCCTCGTTGAGGGATGAACTAAAAGCTCAACTTTAAATCCGATTGATTGACAAGCTAGGAAGCCAGAAGATCTCGATTACCCTCTGCGATGCCCTATCTGATGAATCAAATCGGCAGCGTTCTCCACTGTTTGAAGAAAACGTTGGAAAAGATTACGAACATCAACCATCTTTAGCTCAATCTTCCCATCCTTCATCTCCTGGATTTCATCAAATACTGCTAGCTCAAACGGCGCATGCATCGCAAACCGGCGAACGGCCTCACACTTTCGAAAAGGAACCGTCACTTCGAAAAACCGAAGCCCTCCTCTAAGCAGTATTTGAAACGTGGAAAGGGTCGCAATGAGAAGACCCGCCAACTCCTCCTCCGATCCGTCAGTGAGCAAGTAGCGTTCCCGGAGCTGGATGAGCTTTCCTTTCAGCTCATGCTCGAGCTGGAAACGCATATTGGCATGGCTAATGGGCAACCGCTTTAGCACGTCCTCGCCATGCAAAATTACGTGATTCTCCTTCATATCGAGAAGCTCGATCGGGAATACGTCCGAGGAATTCTTCAAAATCTTCCAAGTGAAGAGTAAAGGCGGAGGATTCCCGAATTCTGCCCATTGGGCAGTTAAAGGCCTGATCAAATCAAGCTCCTCCAGCCCGAGCCTCGAGCAGACGACCATCAGATTGTAATCAGAATATTTCTCAGATCGCTCGCCCGTTGTCGCCGAACCATACAAGACCACTGAAACTAACGAGTCGCCTAGCAAATCTCGCAATTGTTCAGTAAAATACTCTGGGGTCATGAGAAGGAGGCGAAATTAGGCCAATGGGTAAAGAAATGCCAGCCCGCACTTCACAAACGCAAATTTATCCCTTCCATAACGCTTGCCACCCAGACCCAATCTACTCGACAGTTTCCCTTCGTTCCGAATTCTTGCGATAGCCGAACCGTTGCGTCGCGTCATGTGAATGAATGAGTTGCCTAAAATCTCCATCGTCACTCCCTCTTTTAATCAGGGAGCTTTTCTGGAGGAAACACTTCAAAGCCTCGTCGATCAGAACTACCCCCATCTTGAAGTGATTATCCAAGATGGAAAATCGACGGACGATTCGGTGAAAATTGCAGAAGCCTTCGTTCAGCAGCACCCGGAAATCTTCAAACTCTACGTAGAATCCGATCGGGGACAGGCCGACGCCCTCAATCGCGGGTTTGAAAAGGCAACTGGTGAAATCCTCGGCTTCCTCAACTCCGACGATGTTCTCCTTCATGGATGTCTTCAACGCGTCGCCCAAGAAATCGATCCTAAACGCGGTCGGTACATCGTATTTGGGCGAAGCCTGTTTTTCGGAAATGATCCCGCCAAAGAAGGGAAAGACCATCCTTTCAGGTACACCTCGCACTTCGATCAGCTCGCGATCTGGAAACGCCGGTACAACCAGATCCCTCAACCCTCTACATTCTGGCACCGAACCGTTTGGGACGCTTGTGGCGGGATTGACTCTAAAATCTCCCATGCGATCGACTACGATCTCTTCTGTCGTTTCAGCCAAACGTTCCGCTTCCATCCCGTAGCGGAAGTCTGGAGCCGATATCGCCTCCACGATTCATCCAAAACGGTAAACAAGACTCGAGACCGTCTCATTGAAGAATGCATCGAGATTAGTAGACGTTACTGGGGCACCTGGTTGAAACCGCTGCGGTGGCGCTGCGAGATTTCACACGGACTCTACCAAAGGAGCCGGAGACCCAAAGCGATTCAAGCAGTTCGAAAGGCGGAGGCTGCAATCTTAAATAAGATACCCCTCAAAGCCTTCTTCCTATCCCTCGCCGCGGCCTGGAACGCGCCGCTTGAGCTAGCCCCTCGCATTCTCTACCCGATCGCCGCCACACGAGGTTGGACCCAATTGGCGAGGCTATTTCAGTCCGAAACTCCCGATGAACTTTGTCCCAATTTTTGGATCGGCCCATTTTTCGAAACGAGATTGAGTCTGGCCTCGCCGTACAAAGTGATTCGCATCCAGGTCGAGATTCCCGCACAGCTCTCAAAGGATACTCTGTCTTTAAAACTTTCGATTGATGGTATCGCCCACGGAGACTGGAAATCTAGTTCCGAACACTTCAGGGAGCTAGAAGTCCCAATCCCGTCAAGCAGATCTGGCTCCGCGCACGTTGTACTCCACTGCAATCGATACTTCGTGCCGACTCTGACAGGAGAAAACGAGGACGCTCGGCTGCTATCGCTACGTTTGATAAAAATCGAAGCCGAATAATTACGTCCTCACGGAGAGCGAAATGCCGCGGTGACCCGCCTCAGACCTTTCTCAATCTACAGGCTTGCGAGACGGGAGTGTAATTGCCTGAGTGGGCTCATGAAGAAGGTCCTCCTCGCCATGTCTGGAGGCGTTGACAGCAGCGTCGCCGCTTTGCTCCTGCAAGAGCAAGGATACGATGTGGAGGGGGCCTACATGAAAAACTGGATCAACGAGGATGAAATTCTTGGCGATTGTCCCTGGCAGCAAGATATCGAGGATGCGGCAGCGGTTGCCGAAAGGCTAGGTATCCCTTTCCGAGTCGTGAATTTGATGAAGGACTATCGAGAGAGGATTGTGGACTATCTACTAGAAGGCTACCAATCCGGTATCACCCCGAATCCAGATGTGATGTGCAATCGTGAAATCAAGTTCGGGGTATTTCTGGACTACGCTCTTGAACACGGGTTTGATCGAGTCGCCACCGGGCACTACGCCCGACTGGAGGAGACCGCTTCGGGAAACTCGATCCTCGAAGGAGTCGACAAAAACAAGGACCAGACCTACTTTCTCGCGCTGATGAAATCGGACCAGGTGGATCGAGCCCTATTCCCCATCGGCCACTTGACGAAACCGGATATCCGCAAGCTCGCGCTTGAGTCTGATCTGCCCAACGCAAAGAAAAAGGACAGTCAGGGGATCTGCTTCATCGGAAATATCAAAATGCAGGACTTCCTGCGGGAGTACGTCCCCGACCGGCCAGGTCCAATCATCCGAGCAGAGGATGACGTGCCGCTGGGTGAGCACAGAGGCCTTCACTACTTCACCATCGGTCAACGCAAGGGTATCGGGATACCATCCAACACAGACCATCAAAACTACGTTGTCGTCGGCAAAGACCGAGACCGCAACGCCCTCCTCATCTCGTTCGAATCTCCTCATGCTCCTGGGCTTTATTCGTCTCGATGCGCCGTATCCAGTCTGAGCTTTATAGGACCTGCAATCTCCAGCGAATCTCGTATCGAGGCGAAAGCGCGCTACAGAGACCCTCGCGTTCCCATATCCTATTCGCCTACGAGTGATCATTCTGTCGAAATCACCTTCGACGACCCGCAAAGAGCTTTAGCCCTGGGCCAGGTGATAGCGCTTTACGATGGAGAGCGACTCTTGGGGGGCGGCATCTATTCCCGTATCGATTAGGAAGTGACAAACCTTTATGCTCGACGATTCCAACAACAGTCCGATTGAAGATCCGAACCTGCTACTAGCGCTCTATCGGATCAGCCAGATCGGGAGCTCTGCCTTTAATATTCGAGACGCTTTCAAACGAATCATTGAAGAGATACAAATTCTCTTCCAGCCCACATCGGCTTCGATTTCATTAATTAGTCCGAACTCTGGTTTACTGGAAATCGAATACGCGCTGGGTTACCCAACTGACACAAAGGATCTTTCGCTTCACATTGGCAAGGGCATCACTGGCAGAGTCGCTTTCAATGGGGTCGCCACAATATCTGACGATGTCGAACAAGACTCGCGATATGTGAAACTCATCGACGGCATCAGGAGTAAAATGGCCGTCCCTCTGTTTTCGGAAGGGCAGATCGCAGGGGTCATCGACGTAGATTCTGACAAGGTAGCAAATTTCACCGCCCGCGATCTAAAACGGCTAGAGGCTGTGGCAGATGAATCCATCACGTCTCTTCAGAGTGTCTGGAAACAAAGACGGCTGATCACCCAGTCCGACCAGCTCAAAGCGCTCATAAGCGTCGGTCAGAAAGTAGTATCCAATCTCGAGCTGCAGAGCCTCTGGGAGAGCATCACCGAGGCCGCTCTTGATTTAACAAAGTCTCGCATGGTCACGCTTCAATTATACGACGAAACCAAGGAGCAAGTCACCATGCAAGCGATCAAGCCCCCCTATCAGGAGTTTCTCTCAAAAGTCGAGACGCTTCGCCTCGAGGAGAGCATGAACGCAGCGGCTATTCGAACTAAACGGCAGGTAGAGTTTCCTAATATTACGACTCCAGACTACTTGGATTTAAAAGACGCTCCCCAAAGAGACGATGTTGTATCCTGCCTTTCAACACCAATGATCTACGAAGATCGCGTCATTGGAATTATCAACATTTTCACCCGCACGCGGCATCGGTTTCCCAATGACGAAAAACGCCTGCTGCAAGCGTTCGCCTCGTTATCCGCTGCCGCCGCCCAAAACGCCAACCTGTACGCCAGAGTCTTTAATAGCGAGGATCTGCTGCGAAAAAGCGAACGGCTAACCACTCTAGGTCTTCTCTCTGCCGAAATTGCCCATGAAATTCGCAATCCCCTTACGGTCATAAAGCTGCTCTTTGGCTCGCTTGGGCTCCAATACGACGAAGCCGATCCTCGGAACAAAGACACGCAAATCATCACCGAAAAAATCAACCAGCTCGAGGAGATCGTGTCCAAAGTCCTGTCGTTTGGAAAGGCTCCCGAGGATCTGCACACGGTTTGGTCGATCGACGAGCTTATTCAGGATACGCTTCTCCTTGTACGCCTGAAAATGCAACAGCATCGAATCGTGTTGATTCACAAAAAGACCAACGCTCCCATCATGGTCAACGCGAGCAAAGGCCAGTTGCAGCAAGTATTTCTCAATCTCATAATCAATGCCGCCGAAGCGATGCCTGATGGGGGAACCCTCACGATTCACTCGGTTGTCGAAGGAAGTCCCGACGAGGAACGACTCGCCGTTTACTTTACCGATACAGGTTCTGGCATACCGGAAAATATTCAGGAGAAAATTTTCGAATCTTTTCTGACGGATAAACCAGAAGGGACCGGGTTAGGCCTTTCCATCGTAAAACGAATAATGAGGACGCACCACGGTGACATCTCGGTGGCCAACTCAACCAGCCTCGGCACGACCCTGCGAATCGAGCTGCCCCTGGCTCAATGAAGGGCCGCTGCTGTTCCGATTCTAGCTTTCAAGCTCGACGTTCCAGTAAGCGACGTCGATAAAATGCTTCCACTCGTCGTGCTTCCTACCTCGAGCCGCTATGCTAATCACCGGACGCCATTGCGGCTTGGAAGGTTTCCGAGTGAGACGCATACTCGCTTCATGGGGCAAACGATTCGCCTTTCTCGAATTGCATTTCACGCAGGAGCAGACGATGTTCTCCCAAGTCGTTTTCCCTCCATAATGCCGTGGGATCACATGGTCTAGGTTTAGCTCCTCCGAAGGTAGCCTTTTGCCACAATACTGGCATTGATACTTGTCCCGTTCGAAGACGTTCTTCCGGGTCAGTTTCAGCTCCTTCTTGGGAACTTTGTCAAAAATCGAAAGCAGAATAATCTTGGGCACCCGGATCGAATATCGCACCGTGTGAACGATTTCCATGTCGGAAACGGGGGGATTGTATTGGGAAAAGTCGACCCAATCCATCATGTCAAAGATTTGAAAATCCTCGTTTTCCTCGTAAACAACACTGGCGTGGCCCGAAGCGAGTAAAGAAAAGGCTCGCTTTGCGGCGATCACATTCACGGCTTGCCACAACCGATTCAGAACGAGCACAGGTTCTGTTAGGGCAACTTCCATGAGCCGACCTTTCTAACTCTCAACTTCAGTCTGTCAAGAAAGGAGGATTCAAAGTCTTAGCGCAAAGGACCTTCCTTAGCTTTGACGTAACGAGATGACCAATACGGCAGTCCGTCTTGGCAGCTGTCTAGACTACTCCGCGTCGTGCACTGCTACGCTCGACCAGCTGTCCTTGTTATTGGCGATGAATGCGTCGTGCAAAGGATGTGTTTGGTAAACGTCGTGATCGGCAATCGACTCGAAAAGGACGGTCAGCATCAAACCAAAATCGCGAACACTCACGGGTCTCACTTCAGTATCCGCTGGAGCGCCAATGTAAAGCGAGTGGACAGCCTCTATTTTCGCAAGAAGGTTGCGAGCGTCATCAGCGCATGCCTGAATCTGGGCATCGGAAGATTCGGGAGTGAATTTGAATAAAACAGTGTGAACAAGCATGGCTTCGATTGAATCTGGGTTAAATGGTGGCTATTCGCCTATTTGAACAAACCGGTCTAAGATAGGATCAATGCGCTCCTGGTTAGCCATGTAAAGCTTTAGGTTTCGAGTTCCCACAGCCTCGAGTATGTCAATAAATTGTTGCTTCTTCGCGATCTCACGATGAGCCATTTCTTCCACATAGCCAGACAGCCGCCCCGTATCAACCGCCTGCTTCATTTGGGCAATTTCGTTCTTTAGTCCTTTGAGCTGATCGGGCTCCTGGATAAACTCGCTCAAAAAAAGCAGTTTGGCGAGCGTAGCAATCAGTTCTGAAGCCGCCGAGTCTACCTCTTCCCAAACAGGAAACGACCGAATGACTTCAAGCGGCTCATCCGACTCGT
Organism: uncultured Opitutaceae bacterium; assembly: GCA_937942145.1. Taxonomy (GTDB): domain Bacteria; phylum Verrucomicrobiota; class Verrucomicrobiia; order Opitutales; family Opitutaceae; genus Pelagisphaera. The sequence goes on along the minus strand of CALDFV010000178.1, from coordinate 16,124 downwards.
CCGCCTTCAGCCAAAGCTCAACATTATCTTCGGCCCAAAGTAGAACCGTCTCGGAATCACGGAGAAACCACTCGATCTCGTTCTTTTCAAGCGGAAGTTTGGCGAGATCCATAAGAACCTCCTCCACGGAACCGGACGCTTCAATCAGTCCCGTGCCCGCGACGCGCTCGCTGGCACCGAAACCTGAAGATACAACAATCCAAATGAAGCAAATGCCCAGTGAAGCTCTCATCATTTGTAACTAGAATACGATATCCAAGATTCGTTTCAGAGATTCCTCAGACGAATTATGACGACGATCTCCTCGATCAGGCTGCTTCGCCTCTCAAGCTATCGCTTCAGCGAAACCTTACCAGTTCCTTTGACTGCCTTTCCGATAGCCACAGCTTTGCAGCCGAATTTATGGCAAGCAGCGAGAACTGAGTCTGCCTGAGATGCATCTACACAAAGCGTCATTCCCATCCCCATGTTGAAGACCTCGTACATTTCGTCGAAGTCAATCTTCCCCTTCTCGCCAATCAATTTGAATATCGGAAGCGGCTTCCAAGCATTGGTGTCTATTTCTATGTCTACCTTGCTGTGCAGGATGCGAGGAATGTTTCCGCAGAAGCCTCCACCGGTAATGTGGGCGATGCCGAAGATCGCATTTCCCTTCCGGAAGGCTGACGAACGGCCTCTATTGAACGCCTTCAGAAGCGACTGCACTAGCGGCGCGTAATTGGTGTGAGGAGCTTGAAGCGCCTTGAACACGCTTTGCCGTGTTCCCGGAACCAGATCTGAACCCCTTAGCTTCGCCTTTTCGAAAACGACTTTTCGAGCCAATGTGTATCCATTCGTGTGCAATCCATTGGAAGGGAGCCCAATCACCACATCTCCAGGTCGGATCGTAGATCCGGAAAGCATTTTCTTTTTCTCGGCAATGCCGACGATCACACCAGCGATATCATACTCACCCGGCTGATAGAATCCGGGTAACTGAGCAGTCTCCCCACCGATGAGGGCGCAATTTGCCGCGGCACAAGCTTCCTTCATCCCAGAAATCAGCTGTTTGAAAACCTTCGGTTCGAGTTTCCCTAAACCAAGATAGTCCAGAAAAAACAAAGGTTCCGCGCCAATCACCGTAATATCGTCAATACAGTGATTCACAATATCCATACCCACGCTTTTGTGCTGCCCCGAGTCGAAGGCCAGTTTAAGCTTAGTACCCACTCCATCAATACTGCTAACCAAAACGGGCTCCTTGTATTTCGTTTTAGACAGGTCAAACAATCCGCCAAAACCTCCGACCGCTCCCATAACTTCCGGACGGGAGGCTCCTTTCAGAGACTCTTTCAAATCTCCTTTCATGCGATCACCCAGATCGATATTCACACCCGCTTGAGCGTACGCTTTCGTTTTCTTTTTTGACGGCATTTGATTAAAGTAGGATCGAGGAAATGAAAGTGAAAAAGTTCAAAGAAGAAATTCCTAATTCTGCCTTCCTTATTCTTGAGTTAAAGTCAGTAGCTTCTTCCGGTTGATTTCTTGTAATAGTTCACGAACGCCTGATTCACAACTCGGTAGCCCCCTTGCGTCGGATAGTCTCCTGTAAAATACCAGTCTCCTCTATGATCAGGCAGGGCTTTTCGCAGTCCTTCAATCGATTGATAGACGACTGAAACCTCACCGTTCCACCCACGGTCTTGAGGATAGACAATTTCAGCGATCTTTTTTGAAATCTGCTCTGCAGTAAACGGAGCATAGATTTCCTTGACGTAGTTGATTCCACAGGACTCTTCAGAGTTCAGGCAATCGATGCACTTGCGGTAAACTTCTAAAAGCGTATCGCGCTTGCCCACTTCGTGCAGCAGGGCAATCGCCGCTTCGAAGGCAATAAACTTACCAAGCTCCGACATATCAATGCCATAACAATCTGGATACCGTATTTGAGGAGCGGTTGATGCAATGATAATCTTTTTGGGATTCAGGCTACTCAATATCTTTAAGATAGACTTCCGCAAAGTCGTTCCACGAACGATAGAGTCATCGATACAAACTAGATTATCTGTCTTCTGTACAATCCCATAAGTCACATCATAGACGTGGGTTGCCATTTCATTTCGGGAATTCTCAGTGGATATAAACGTTCTCAGCTTCTGGTCCTTGTGCGCGATCTTTTCACCCCGGGGCCAGTTCTTCATGATCAGGTCGTCGAGGAGCTCCTCGCTCAACTCGCCTTTTTCCTGGGCGTCGAGAATTGCGTCTTTTACTTGATTACGCCGATCCACCCGCAGCTTTTCCAGAAAGCCGAAATAGCCGATCTCCGATGTGTTGGGAATAAAGCTGACCACCGTATTCTCAAGGTCATGCCCGACCTCCTTTAAAACCTGCTCCGAAAGCTGCGCTCCTAGGGCTTTGCGCTCTTTGTAGATATCCGCGTCATTCCCTCTGGAGAAATAGATTCTCTCAAATGAACATTGTTTGCGCTCTGGATTTGGCTTTTTAAACTGCTCGTTTATTAGCTCACCGCTACGCTTTACAACGATGATGTGACCCGGCGGAACCTCTTCGATGTCTTCAATCTGCTTGTTGAAAATCGTCATGAGCGGCGCTCGTTCCGAGGCGGACGCAAACACCTCGTCGTCCTCAAAATAGAAAACAGGCCGAATTCCCAAAGGGTCTCTCAGGATGAAATTGTCGCCGTTGCCAATCGCTCCGATGAGGGCGTAACCACCATCCCATGACTTGGACGCCTTGCGGAAAACTTTGACCAAATCGATCTCCCCCAAAATCCGCTCCGAGATTTCACGCGCATCGTGCCCTTCATCTCGCAGATAGCGATATAGATTGTCGTGCGCTTCATCGAGGTGGTATCCCACTTTCTCTAGCAATGCCTGTGTGTCCGTGGCGAAAATCGGATGCTGACCCATCGCAATCAAGCTCTCGTTAAGCTCCTTCGTATTGGTCATGTTGAAGTTGCCCGCCAACATCAGGTTTTTCGTCGGCCAGCTGCTTCGGCGAAAGAACGGATGGCACACACTCAACGAATAGCCCCCAGAGGTCCCATACCTCAAATGCCCCATGTAATACTCCGCGCAAAAGTCGTACTTGGATTTTATCGAAGGAACGTAGTCAGGAAGAATGTCACCGTTTCGCTGAAGCTTCTGGTACTGCTTGAGAGTATCTTTAAAGATCCGGTCCAGGGCATTGGTTTTCACGCTTCGTTCGCGAAACATGTACGGCTCGCCCGCTGGCATGTCGAACTTGATAGCCGCCACTCCAGCCCCGTCTTGGCCGCGATTACGCTGTTTCTCCATCAGAAGGAAAAGCTTGTAGTAGCCATAAAGCGGAGTGCCGTATTTCTCAGCGAAGTATTCCAATGGTTTTTTCAGCCGCACTTGGGCTACTCCGCATTCGTGTTTGATCAGCTCGCTCATCTAAAAGTTCTCGCTAAAAATCCCTAACTAACGAAATCGGCTCTACAGCCACACCACGTATGGCGATTAATCTCCTCCAAAAACAGGCAAACCGCCTCAGTCATCTGGCGGCTTCCTTTCCACAAGTCCCAACAACGCACCTCGAGTGCTGCCCGCGCTTGAAGTAGGCCTCTCTCCCTTTCGGGATTGCGGCAGTCGGTCGATAAAAGAGGCTAGCTTCGGAGAAGAAAAGGTTCACTTTGTCGCTCTAATAGGTGTGTAAAAACTTGAAGCCATCTCCTACGCGAAAATCTACCCGCGTTGCAACAAATCATTGCGCCTTTCTTCGAATCATTTTCTCTCAGCTCCGTAAGAGTGTCGCCTGAGACGCTTTCCAGCATCCATCCATATGCCCGACCTCCCTGATATTTCCGACATTCCTTATCTTCCTTCGCCAGCCCGAGATATGAATTGGAGGGACCTCAATCGCTTTAAATCCAGTGACCGCGGCTCCGATTTCTACAAAACCTGTCTCGACTACAGCCAAGTCCTCTGGAGACAGAGACTTCCCGCCCGTGCCATTCTTTGCCTCGATCGGGCATGGGGAGCCGACCTAACAGGGGATGAGCTTATTCTCGAATCCTGGCCGCTTCCCTATCAAGCGCTGGTCTACATTCTCCAAAATGCGCCCACCGAAGTTTTCCTGGGAAACCCTCGCATCCACTTCCAGCACTACGCCGACCGCCTCGGCGAACCGCGACTCGAACAGCGAAAATGGCGATCCTGGGCCTGCTGGGCCCTCTCCTGCAAAGCGCGTCCCGACTTTCAAAGCGACCCCGATCACGATGTTGAGGAACCTTCGTTAGAGAAGATCGCCCAGAAACTAGACCAATACGGCCACGTTGAAGAAACGAAGCTCTGGAAATCGATCCTCCAAGCGATCGACTAAAGCCGGCATCAGTACCTAGCAAAAACTCCTCTGAATTGAGCCTTAGAGCCCTCAGAATTCCCTCAAAGTCCCGCCGAAGCGACGCGTCAATCGCTCCAGCCCTCTCCGGTCTTTGTCATTCAATTCAAACCCAATCGCATGAATGCGCGTTCGGGCTCCCGAGCGCCGTAGATCAGCTTCTACCGACCCAATCAAAATCTCGTAAGGTATCTCAGGATACTTGTAGGCGCCATCCACTCTGACCCTTTTGTTCAGAACCCCATCCGTAACGAGAAAAATCAAGTCTGGCTCCATATCTACAGCTAATTTTAATCCTCCTTCATGACCCAGTAGGAGCTCGCTTTCGACCTTTGGGTTCCCCCGCATTTCCTTTCTAGTCCAGTGACTTGCCGCCTCCTTATTACGACTAATCGCCGGAGCAAGGTAAGGCGCAAAACGTCGCGACCCCTGACTGAATTGCACAATTCCAAAAAGAGTGCCACTATCGAGATTATCAATCAGCGAAACGACTTCTTCGTGTATCGCTTCAATTGATACTCCTTGGTTCCGCGCTTTTCGCACAACTGATGCAGACGTGTTGACCACGATCAAGATTCGACGACCAGAATCCTGAACCCCAAAAAAAGACGCCGCAGATGAACTTCCTTTCCCCTGCATGCTGCCTCCCAACAAGCCTGATTGCTCAAGCATCGTGCTCGCATCTTCCAGCATCTCAAGATCCTCACCATCCAGTTCAAACGCCTCTGTAGGCAGGTCAGGCATCGGTGGGAGTTCGCTGTTCAAAACCGAGTCGACCGATAGTCGCTGAATCGGCTCCAACTGTCTCATCCGTTTCATAAAGCGTTCTCGCTGTTGAGCCTCCTTAAAGTCCTCTTTTTTCACCGCAACGCTCGCCTTTCCCTCAAATCGAGGCGGCTCGCTTTCTGGAGTGTCGAGCACGATGACAAAAACGGTCACTGCCAACAGGACACACTGAATCATCAACGCTATAAACAAGGTCCCCTTGTTGACGCGAGGTTTCCCACGACGAGAACGATTACGATGGATTCGGCGGGCCATTTGAGAAATATTGGATCCAACCTTATACCTAATTGCCTCTTTTAAACCGTCAACCAAAAGGTAGAATACGACATGCTCTACCAAGAACCAATCTCACTTTAGCCTTACAACTTATCACAGGCCCATCGCTTCCGTTGCCAACTGCCTCAGCAGACCGGTTGAGGAATGCAAAATCTTTTGCGCTGGCACCTCCACTAGGGCTCGAGAGACCTGATATTCCTCGGCGGCCATCAGATTGATCGATAGCACTTTTGAAGCGTTTCTAAAAACCTCGACCCGCACCGGCACTTCTCCTCCCTTCAGTCGATCATCCAGCTCCGGGACCTTGAGCCCACCCGAACCGAAGAGCCAGGAATCCGCTAATGAACCCCAATTCACCCTGTAGTCGTTCGAGAAATACATGTCGTAACGGATTCCGGCTTCGCCCAAATAACGACTCAAATTCGCCCGAAAATTCCGCAACGCATAGGGGCCCGATTTTTCTGGCGGCTTCATATCCACCGGAGCGCCCGACAATGCCAACGCCCGAAAAGCCAGTCCAAGCAAAACCTTGTCATATCCGCGGAAGCGATACGCATCGATATCATCGCCATACAATATAAAGTCGTCCGCATCGTGACGAAACAAGGCAGATGAAACCCCAGGTGGAGCATTGTTCGCGAACACGTCCGCGACATCAAGCGAAGGTACACTAAGCCGGTTTTCTGTTGCCAAGACATCAACCTGCTTTCGCTCAACCGCCCTGCCTGTTCGGACTGAATAGCGCGAAACGACGTACCGGAGCGAACCTTCAAAATACCCGTCGCCCTTTTGGACCTGGAAATCTTCCCCAAGAACATTCGAACCCACGGCCAAGAAAAACCCGACTGCCAGATACCTGATCCCCCACTTACGATTCACTCTGCCTAAAAAAATCTTCCCTGAGAGAATTGCAACCCCACTCGGTTCGAATCCGCCAAAATATATCACAACACGATACGCTACCGCATCTCAATCACCAAATAAAAACGACATCCCCATTTACTCCTCCGCGCTCTTTTCTTGCAACTCTAGGCCCATTTCCCGTGTATCTTAGGATACTAACGCAATTTCTCCTACCATGAGCAAAACCGCTAATCCTTCTCGCCGTGGCGAATCCGGTAACGTTATCGCCGCTCTCGCTAGCTTTTTTATACCCGGACTCGGCCAGCTTGTCCAAGGTCGCATTCTCTGGGCAGCTTTCTTCGTGGTAACGACCGCCACACTCTACTTCACCAGCTTTCTGGTGGTCCCCTGGCCTTTCGCTCTGATTTTCCATCTTTGGTCCATCATAAACGCAGCAACCTTTAACGGCTAAGCCGGGCAACCAAAGAACCGCTTCCCGCCATCGACGGTGGTCGGACCCGGCAGGCCAGCACGAAGCCCAAATGACACAATGGAACCTGCGGCTGATTGCTCACGCTGAGCACGAGCAATCCAAATTAATGCTTCTACCTTTGCCTGTTTTCAGCATGCACCGCGACATCGTCCATGGCCGCTCCAGTGTCCCCTTGCTCTTCCATCCATCTCTTTAACTCTTCCCTCAGAGCCTCTTTCACTTCCGCGTACTCAGGATTGCGGGCGAGGTTGTTCATTTCATAAATGTCCTCATCCACTCTGTACAGCTCTTCGGCAGGGCGATTGTGATACTTTTTCAAAAGAGCGATCGCCTCCGGATCGCCTTTGGCCTCGGCCTTTTTCAACTCCGGCCACCAGGTCAATCGCGAGTCCATCAGCATGACATGCTTTTCATGGTAGGACGCATCAGGAGTCAGGTTCAACAAGTAGTGGAACTGTTCATTCCGTATCGAACGAATAGGATACGGATTCCCCTCCGGAACGTTATTGTGAACTCCATATATAAATTTTCGCAACGGCTGATCCTCACCTCTCAAGTGCCGATAGAAGCTAATCCCGTCGAACATCTCCTTACCTTCCTTAGTTCCCGTCGCCTCCAAAAATGTCGGCAACACATCCGCCATTTGCACGAGGGCATTTGAAACACTACCCGCTTCAATTTTGCCCGGCCAGCGAGCAATCAGCCCGGTATGAACACCCAAGTCCCAGTTGCTCCACTTGGCAAAACCCAGTGCCCAGCCTTGCTCCGAAGATAACATGACCAGCGTGTCGTCCCCCTGGTTCAAGCCCGCAAGCAAATCCAGAATTTCTCCTGTCTCCCGATCGAAATCCTCAACCTCCGCCAAATACCGAGTCATCACTTCGCGGATCGCGGGCGTATCAAACTGCAAAGGATTCAGGGAAACCGTGTCCGGATCAAAACGCGACGGGTCACCCGTTGTCCACGCCGCGTGAGCGTTGTTTGAGCAGAGGAAAAGGCAGTAAGGCTGGTCCGAATCGCGTGTCATGAATTCGCGAACCCCCTCCCCCGCGGGAAATCCCTTCAAAACCTCGAAGGGAAAAGTCGACTCAGGCGACGCATGTTTCTTCCCCGATAACCCGACGCGGTAACCCTGCTCCTCGAGATAGTGGCAAACGCTTTTCGTCCCTAGTTTGGCCGAAGAGTGATTCCAAGCCACGCCATTGCGTACTGGATACAGACCCGTATAGAGTTCCGCCCGAAAAGGCGCACACATCGCCATTGCCGCATATGCTCGAGTAAACCGCATCCCTTCGCTCGCCAGTTCGTCAATACGCGGTGTCTCCGCATCGACACCCCCATAGCAGCCCAACAAATTGTAAGTTAAGTCGTCAGCCAAAATGAAAACGAAGTTAGGCTTTTCTTGCGAATCCGCTGCAGCGCGAGACCCCACCAACACCAGAGTCAGCAAGGCTAAAATAATCCGGTGGATAGTGTTCATAAAAAACACCCTAGCCCCACGAATTGAGCAATCAAGGAGTAAGGTGAGAAAGAAGAGTTAAATTCCCCCCCAGATCGAAGTGATATGGGTTACTGTAAAATAATGATGTCCTACAATTCGGACACACAAGCAGCGGTCCCAATTACCATAGAAAAAGCGGACGCTCCCCACGGTTGGTCGTCCGGTGTTCACGTGGTACCCTAGGCGGTCCAGCCCACGCCATCCTAGCTTCATTAGAGAAGCGAGACTCCGTGTTACCTTACGCTGATAGTCATCTTCTTCGTATTGCTCGCTGCAACGGATTGCACACCTTTCACAGTTTTGAGAATGGGCAAGCCTTCCCCGACCCTAATCGTGTATTTGCCATTTGTGTACACTTTAGGGCGATAAGTTTTGCTTTTAACTCGAGTGGTATACAGCACATCACCTGTCGATTCTTCAATGACTTGAACTACGGGGTTTTCGATTCCTTTGAAACTCAACTCGGGAAGGTACGCCGCCGGGTCGCGACCATCGTTGTCGCTCATCTTGAAGCGCATTGGCCATCCCGGAAATTGCGCTGAATGACCCTTGCTTACATCGCTGTATCGTGGCCAACATTCAAATACGACTTCCTGGGAATCTTTGAAGAATCGAGCGATGCCAAAACCGTCGGCCCAATCATCGTCCGGACCACGCTCGCCACGACGGTTCGCTTGAGGATCAGGATTTGCATAAGCGAGCATGGTGATTTTATTGCCTAGACCATCCTCGTAGTCGCCTGTCCATGGAAGCGGGCTCTCTTCGACCGGATTGGCTCCGGACTCTCCGCCCTCTGGCCACCACCAACGACCGTAAATGCTGTTAACGATGGCTGGGCTGACAAAGGTCACCGGACCATCTCTCCAATTTTCAATTCCATGACGTGTCATCACGGACAAGTGCTGGTCCCCGGCTAAGTGAAACGCCATTCCACGACGCATTTCAGTTAGAGCGTTTTTGCGACCGGTTTGCGGCCAACCATTGCTATCCAAATCAGCCAGCAACCGATTCTCAAAACTCCCATGCAGATGAACGGCACCCGCAAAGTTGGTGGCGGAAAGCACGCACTTCATATCCGCTCCCGTCCAATCTTCCGACCAGTTTCGCAAAAATGCCAACTGTCTGGGTCCCAGAAGATGAACTCCTTCGATGTCCACCGCGGAGCGAACATAACTGGGGTCGTTTATATGATCAGGGCGCGGCCCCATATCAGGAATCTTTCCGCTCGGGCCCGACTTGAATTTCCTGTCTTCGATGATAGCAAAATCGATTCCGCCTACATTATAACTCGTATAGTAAACCCCAATACCTTGGGCAATGGGTGTAGGGTCATACGCATCAGGAAGATGCCATGTCTGGCAGCGCTCTACCGTGCGCACGTAGTCCGCAGAGTAGTAATAACCACCCTTATCGTGATCCCGAAGCGTATCCGCTTTGATGCCCCCCTCTCCCCAAAGGTTGCCTTGACCAATATCATGGTCGTCAGGAATCGTAACCGTGGGACGATCCTTGATAATTGCGGCAAATTGTGTCCCAAACAGAATCCATCCAGAAGTGTGCTCCGTGTGGTCATATGTCTGGTCACCCGCAAAAAACAGCAAGTCAGGATCTAGCTTTTTCAAATTCGCTACAATCGCATTGCGGTCCCCGCGATCCCAACGTGAATTACAGGACAGATTCCCGACAACGATTTCATTCTTGCTCTTGTCATTCGCTCGGATGGTTCCCTCAAACTGAGCTTCTCCTCCGTGGCGCACACGATAGGGCACACTTTTACTCTCGTCCCAGCCGTTGATACGAAAGTGGGCTGACCAGCCAAGCTCGTAGATGGGCGCTGACCCAACCTCCTGCCAAACTCCGTCGATCATTAGCTCAAGTCGCGCTTCTCGTGATTCGTCCGGATAGAGCGGATACATCTGGGCCGTCATCTTCACTGTTCCCCGATCCACGGTGTAGACCGCAAACGCAACCACTTCGTCGCGCGGAACCTTGACCATCTCCAACCAGGCATTGTTTCCCGTGTGGGTTTTCTCCCACCATCGTCCATTGACGGCGGTATCTAGCTGTTCCCAATCGGGACCGAAGTCGGCCGCGGAAAGCGACAGTAATCCAAAAAGCAGTGAGAGTGTTGCCAAAAATAGTTTAATCATAGTCATTCGAAACATTTCCACCCAGCCCAAGGAATGTGGACATCCCTGTCAAAGAAGAACCTCAACTAAGACATCGGGCCGTCTTGAAAGTTGGAATAACTCTACTAGATCGCAAGGCTAGCGCTTGTCTCTACAAGAACCACTCTCAATGCGATTTCAAGCTTACTACCTTATTGAAATCGAGAGTTTCTTTTTGCTGTTAGCGGCAACTGAACGGACACCCTTGACGGATTTTAAAATCGGCAGATCCTCCCCAACTCGAATAGTGTACTTACCTTTGGTAAACACTTTCGGCCGGTAGCTCCTACCTCTCACTCGGGTGGTATAAAGAGCCTCTCCGGTCGACTCCTCGATAATTTGCACCACTGGGTTCTCGATTCCCTTGAAATTCAACTCGGGAAGATAGGCCACTGGCTCACGACCATCGTTTTCGCTCATCTTAAACCGCATGGGCCAACCCGGATACTGCTGAGAGTCACCTTTACCTACATCCGCGAATCGTGGCCAACATTCAAATACAACTTCCTGCGAGTTTTTGTAGAATCGAGCAAGACCGTAACCATCTGCCCAGTCCTCCTTCGGGTCGCGCTTGCCTCTACGATTGGCTTCGGGATCCGGATTCGCGTAGGCTAGCATGGAAATCTTGTTGCCAAGCCCATCCTCGAAATCACCCGTCCATGGGAGCGGGCTAGCTTCGACAGGATTCGGCCCCGACTCGCCGCCTTCGGGCCACCACCAACGTCCGTAGTAATTATTCACAATTGCCGGGCTGACGAAAGTTACGGGGCCATCCCTCCAATTCTCGATCCCATGACGCGTTAAAACTGAAAGATGCTGATCGCCCGCCAGGTGGAAAGCCATTGCTTTACGCATCTCCTTCAAAGCGTTTTTCCGCCCCGTCTGAGGCCAGCCATTGCTATCGAGGTCCGCCAACAATCGATTCTCAAAACTCCCGTGCAAGTGAACCGCTCCTGCAAAATTTGTCTGGGACAAAACGCACTTCATCTCCGCATCCGTCCAGTCCTCCGACCAATTATCGAGAAACGCGAGCTGCCGATCTCCCAGTAGTTTGAGCCCGGGCACATCCACCGCTGAGCGTTTATAGGTCGGCTCGTTGATATGGTCAGGCCGAGGGCCCATTGGAGGGATCTCTCCATTGGGTCCCGTTTTGAACTTCCGGTCTTCAATGATGGCAAAATCGATCCCACCCACATTGTAGCTCGTGTAGTAAACCCCTATACCCTGGGCGATGGGAGTCGCATCGTAGGGGTCGGGCAAGTGCCAAGTCTGACACCGCTCGACCATTCTCACATAGTCCGCGGGATAGAAGTAGCCGCCGTCATTACCAGCGATGATCTTGGCCTGCACGCCTCCCTCTCCCCACAGGTTTCCCTGTCCGATATCGTGATCGTCAGGAATCGTCACTACAGGGCGGTCCTTAATGATTTCCGCAAACTGTGCGCCCCAAAGCAGCCAGCCCGCCGTGTGCTCGGTATGATCGTAGGTTTGGTCCCCAGCGAAAAAGAGCATGTCAGGATCCTGCTTTTTCAAATTCGCCACAATCGAATTCCGGTCCCCTCTGTCCTGGTTGGAGTTACAGGAGAGGTTTCCGATGACGATTTCGTTTTTGCTTTTGCTTTTGTCATTCGCCCGAAGCACTCCTTCAAATTGCGCCTCTTCACCATGCCGCACACGATAGGGAACGCTTTTGCTCTCGTCCCAGCCATTTATCCGGAAATGTGCCGACCAACCGAGTTCGTAAATCAGTGCCGATGCCACTTCCTGCCACTCACTATCGATCTGAAGCTCCAGACGCGCCTTGCGAGACTCGTCCGGATAGAGCGGATACATTTGAGCTGTCAACTTAACCATACCTCGATCTATCGTGTAGATGGCAAACGCGACCACTTCGTCCCTCGGCACCTTGACCATCTCCAGCCAAGCCTTCCGACCCGTGTGGGTTTTCTCCCACCAACGTCCATTGACGGCACTATCCAGATTTTCCCAGTCGGGGCCAAAATCCGCTGACTGAAGTAACGAAATGCCTAGGAGAAATGCGAGTAGTAGGGAAAGTGCTTTCATGATTTGATTGAAGTCTAGTATTTAGGTATGCTCGCTACCCATCGAATTTGGACACCCATGTCAAAAGAGATTCGGGAAAGCAGCTAAAAACCGTTTCGTTTCCCGTCGGTGCGGCAAAATGAGGAAGTAGTGTAAAAAAGGCAAATTATGCCCAAAGCTGGGCGAAATACGATTGGTAATTCCGTGGATTCGAGCCAAAATAGCGGTTGTAGTATACCGTACTGGAAACGGTAGGAAAAACGAACCAATACCAACTATGAAAAACAAGCCAACCGACACAGTCAAACACGAGTCGATCCAGATTGAAGAGCTCTTTGATGGAAAACTTGTCAAAGTGATCGCCTCCGGAAAACTAAGCCGCGACAGCTACGAATTCTTCACTCCCGAATTGGACAGCCTGATCGAGCAAAATGGGAAAATCCGATTGCTTTTTGAAATGATCTATTTCGAGGGATGGACCCTAGGAGCAGCCTGAGAAGATCTGAAATTCGGCTGTAAACACTTCAGCGATATCGAGAGAGTCGCTGTGGTTGGAGACAAAAAATGGGAAAAAGCAATGGTCGTTGTTTGCCAGCCCTTCACCAAAGCAAAGATTCGCTATTTCGATATTGCGGAAATCGAATCGGCCAACGACTGGATTACAGAGGGAATCTAGCGTCCTGCAAAGATCCATCCGCCAACACCTAGTTCAAGAACCTCAAGGAGAATAGACGTCTATGGAGTACATTAGTTCATTAAAACAAATCGCCGAAGCCATATTAGTATCCGTAAAGGGACTACTCGCAGTCGATGAGAGCATCCCCACAATGGGAAAACGGTTCGCGCCCCATGGCGTAGAGAACAACTTGGAAAATCGACAGGCCTATCGAGAGAATATTTTGTCTACACAAGGCTTGAGCGAATACATCAGCGGCACCATTCTCTTCGATGAAACCATTCGCCAAAAAACGCAAAACGGGGTCCCGATAGCTGAATTTCTCACTGGTAAAGGCATCATCCCCGGAATCAAAGTCGATCGAGGACTGAAAGACTTTCCCGGATTTCAAGCGTGTGTATCCAGCCAAACAGCATGTGATAGAATATCGTATGAACTTGAATTTATACGCTCTAAACGCCCGGTTTCGCACCGGATTTGTGTTGTAGGGAAACGCAGAAAAGGCGATAATGAAACCGCAAATAAAGTGCAGTGATAACAATAAAGTAGAAAGACAGACAAATGAACTCAATCGAAACGCTAACGGAATTCATCGGCTGGTGCACCCTGATCAACATCGGATTCCTCCTCGTCACATCAATACTCATACTCTTGATGCGAACTGCGGTATCCAATATCCACAGCAAGATGTTCGGGCTGGACTCTAAGGATGTTTTGAAAGCTTATTTCCACTACCTCGCAAACTATAAGATCGCCATTATCATATTCAATTTAGTGCCGTACTTTGCCCTAAAATTAATGGGTAGCTAATCGTGTAAACCGTTGAGTGCAAGACACTGCTCCTCGTAAACCATGGCCACGGCCCTGATCAGGCAACTTTGATCAAACTTAACCTATTGTGCGATACGGATCTATCTCAAATGATTCCGAAATACCCAACGAGATCTTCCAACGTCAGACAAAGCTGCCTATAGGTTAGACATCACGACCCGCTCGACGTTTTTTGAACGGCGGCTTTCCGCTCTTCGCAGGAGCCGGTCTTCCACTGCTCCCACCTCGAGCCTCTCTATCAAAGTCCCGATTTTTGTTTTCCTTGTTTTTCTTGGACGAAACATCCATCCGCGAAATGCGCATTTGCTGGCCCGATACCCAGGCCTTCTTCAAAACCTGGACCACTTCACGCGGCATTCCTTCTGGCAAATCAACCGTACTGTAGTCCTCGTAGAGCTCGATCCTGCCAATAAATTTGCTGTCAAGTCCCGCCTCGTTGGAAATCGCGCCGACTATATTTCCTGGCTTTACTCCGTGCGTATAACCCACCTCGATACGAAATCGCTCTGTTCCAGGTTCAGGGGGCATCCGCTTGTACTCACTCTTATCGCGCCGGGGAGGACGACTTTCCGAATCTCGGCCACTACCGGAACGCCGCTCACGGGGTTCCCGGTCGTCGTCCCGTTCCTGACGGACAGGCTTTCGTTCGGATAGCAGCAAAGGCGAATCTCCTTGAGCGATTTTTGCCAACGCTGCTGCAATTTCCAAAGAGGGAACATCGTGTTCCTGACGGTACTGCTCGATTATGTCTTTGAAAAAATCCAGACTATTCTGGTCGAGGACTTCCGTAATCGTCGTCTTAAATTTCTCGATACGTTTATCGTTGATATCCTGAGTAGTTGGCATCTCCATCAACTCGATCTTCTTGTTGGTCGTTCGCTCTATCGACTTCAAGAGACGCTTTTCCCGCGGTGTCACAAACAGAATCGCATCACCCGCACGGCCCGCACGGCCTGTTCGGCCAATCCGATGGATATAGGATTCATTGTCGTACGGAATGTCGTAGTTGACTACGTGGCTCACACGATCGACATCCAATCCCCGCGCTGCCACATCGGTGGCGATCAATATATCCAGCTTCCCCGTCTTAAGCCGATTGATTGTCTTTTCGCGCTTAGCCTGCGGGATGTCCCCACTGAGTGGCGCGGCCGCGAAGCCTCGAGCCTGAAGGCGCTCGGTCAACTCTGCCGTAGCCAGCTTGGTCCGGACAAATATGATCATCGCGTCAAACTCCTCACCTTCGAGAACTCGAGTCAAAGCATCTAGCTTGTGGAGCCCACTCACCATCCAATAGCGCTGGCGGATCGTCTCAGCGGTCGAGGTCGTCGTCTTGATCTTTATCTCGACAGGATCATTCAGGTGACGCTGGGCAATCCGCTTTATCGGAGCCGGCACCGTCGCGGAAAAGAGAGCGACTTGTCGGCCCGCAGGAGTCCGTTCCATAATCCAATCGACATCATCGATGAATCCCATCCGGAGCATCTCGTCTGCCTCATCAAGAACGACGCAGGACAGCGCTCCCAAATCCAGAGTCTCACGGCGCATGTGGTCCATCACCCGGCCTGGAGTGCCGACTATCACATGAACTCCGCGGTTCAACTGCCGCAACTGAGCACGAAAGTCAGTACCTCCATAGATTGGGATTACATGGAAATTTTTTAGCTTTGCCGCGTACTTTTGAAACGCTTCTGCCACCTGGATGGCGAGCTCCCGAGTCGGTGTCAGCACGATTACTTGCGGCTTTTTCGTAATCGACAAATCAATTTTCGAAAGGAGAGGAAGGGCAAATGCGGCTGTTTTTCCAGTCCCGGTTTGGGCCTGCCCAATCACATCGCGCCCTTCGAGCACATGCGGAATAATCGCCGCTTGGATTGGCGAGGGTGATTCGTAGCCGATTTCAACCAACCCTTTCATCACCGAATCGGAAAGTCCTAAATCATTGAAACCCTGTATGTTGTCTTTGTCTTCGCTCATATCAAACATCGTTAAACGACTAGCGATCCTCAACCAGGCCCGCAAAAAAGGTCGCGCATTAGGGACCGCTTCTCTTCAGGCAGCAAGAAGATTCGCGAGGGCCGAAAATGGCGACCTGCCCTGCCCTGAAAGGTCAAAGACCCATCCTGCAAAACCACGAATTGTAGGGCG
>CALDFV010000177.1 GCA_937942145.1 uncultured Opitutaceae bacterium | reverse complement strand
CAGCATTGAGGGTTTGTGTGTAGATAGAATTAAGGTGCGGTTTCCATCTTTCGAGTATTTTTCCATATTCGAAATAAAGTCTCGCTCTGCGTTTGCATCCATAGCGCTAGTTGGTTCGTCCATCACCAGGAGGCTAGGTTTTGTCAGGAGGGCGCGAGCGATATTTACGGCTTGCCTTTGTCCTCCTGAAAGGAGTTCTCCGCGTTCGCCTACTTGTAGGTCGTAGCCTAGAGGATGTCTGGAGGCGAAGCGTTCGACTCCAGAGAGTTTGGCTGCCTCGAGCACGGCAGGTTCATCCATCCACGGAGCCCCGATGATGATATTGCTCTTAAGGGTCCCTTGGAATAAAAGATTATCTTGCCCAATATACCCGAGCCTACGTCTAAGATCCGCAGGATCAATTTGTCGAATGTCGGTATCGTTGATCGTGATCATTCCGCCTGTGGAGGGATAGAATCCAAGGATGAGGCGCAGTAGGGTACTTTTTCCGGATCCAACTCTTCCGAGAATCGCTACGCGTTCTCCTGGCTTAATGCCAAAGGAAGCATTGATGATCGCAGGAGCGCTTTCCGGAGTGTAGGAAAAGGTAACGTCGCTAAATTCGATTCGTGGTTCGAAATCAGGCTTTCTTACATAATCACGACCCTCTTCTCGTTCCTGGGGCAATTTAATGAGATCGTTCAATCCACTTAGTGAGACTATCGAGCCTTGCAGCCTTGAAAGAAGGGCCGCTACTTGTCCGATAGGCGCCATAGCCCGCCCTGTGAGGATCGTACAGCCGATAAGCGCACCCATGCTCATGTCGCCTGCCTGTATACGAAATACGGACACAACTATGATCACAACTGACACCATTTGGGTGACAAAGATAGTAAAATTGGAAGCGATCGAGGAATAACGACGGGAAATGACTTCACTCCGAGCCGTCTTGCCAAGGCAGTCTTCCATTCGTTTCTGAAAGCTGCCGGCAGCGGAAAGGCCTCTAATGGCTTCGAATCCGTTGATAGCTTCAACTAGGATCGCGTGCTTTTGAGCTCCTGCGCCATGGGATTTTACGGCAGCTCTTTTTAGAGGGATATGCATTAAACATCCTAGTCCCAGTATAAGAAGAATGGCTACGCAGGGTATAAATGCAATCCAACCGGCAATGTATCCCATGAATATCAAGAACAAACACACGAATGGTAAGTCGATTATCGTGGTCAGAGAGGCCGAGGTGAAGAATTCCCTTAAACTTTCGTATCCCTTTACCTGATTGGCGAAACTGCCGGCAGAATTGGGTTTACTCTGCATCTTGATGCCCATGATACGCTGGAAAATGAAGGTCGACATCAATATATCGGCGTTTTTACCCGCCTTGTCGATTAGCATCCCTCGAAGTGACTTCATGAGAAAATCAAAGACGTATACAATGCACACTCCGCTTGCTAGAACCCAGAGAGTGTCGATTGCATTGTTGGGTAGCACACGATCGTAGACATTCATCACGAACAATGATCCTGCGATCGCGAATACATTTATGAATACCGCAGCGAGCAGTACGTTCGCATAGATTTTCCGATACTTCCAAAGAGTGCCCCAAAACCAGTTCTTAGCGTCTATTGTTTCAGTGCTGGAATCTGCACGGGTGTCGAAGTCGAACTCTGGCTTAACAAAAATGGCGACACCCGCGTAGTCCTTTTCGATGTCTGTCGCTTGGAGGGTCGATTCGCCACTTCCTGTTTCAGGCAGAATGACCCTGCATTCTCCGTCTTGATTCTTGGAAACGAGAATCATTGCACGATTCTCTTTCAAAATGAGAACGGCTGGGAGAGTGAGAGAAGGAATTGCCTTGAATGAACGATTTACGATACGTGCAGAGAATCCGGCGTTGGATGCAGACCGGAGAAAAAGCTTCGGAGTTAACTGATTGTCCACTAGCGGCATGCCCGAAATGAGGGCTTCCTTTGAAAGTGGTTTGTGGTGGATCTTTCCAAGTGTGACAAGGCATTCTAAAAGTGGATCGTCGACCCTTGAAGCCTCGAGTGCGAAAGCATCCTCTCTCAGCGAATCATCGATTGTCTCGGCGATTCGATTGGCGGGTGATCGAGTCTGATTCGCTAAGCGATTACTTTCCGTCGTATTCATTACAAATTGCTGGTAAGGTCGATCAACGACTCGTGGAGTTGCTCCATTTCACGTAGCTTTCGTCCCATGGCTTTCTGTTCCGTTATGTCTTCAACAACTCCTTCTAGGTACACAGGCTTGTCAGAGTCTTGCTGGATTGCCCAAACGTTTACTTTAGCTTCGAGAATTGAGCCGTCCTTGCGGTGGAAAATGGCCTCGACCTGGGTATCGTTATTGGCTAGCTCCAAAAGGTGTACGGATCTCGCTTTATTGGTTTCCTGATCCAGAATCTCAGGCTTTATGGCTTCCATGGATTTCATGAATTCGCCAGGTGAATCGTATCCAAAAGCCTCCGCCATTTTTAAGTTGGCATCGAGCAGAATACCGTGATCAGAACAGCGGAAAATGCCAATGTGTGCATTCTCGAAAAAGCCACGATACTGAGCTTCGCTTTCTTTGATGCGCTGTTCTAGTCTTTGGTTCTCACGACGGTTCGCTGCATCTTGCAGCTGACTTTGAATGGCTGGAACCAGTCGAGCGGTATTGCCTTTCATGATATAGTCATGGGCACCCGCTTTCATGAGATCGACCGCTGTCTCTTCACCAATTTTGCCTGAGACGAGAATGAAGGGAATATCGAGATCGTACCGCTGGAATACTTCTAAGGCACGGCTACCGTCAAAGTCAGGCATCTGGAAATCGGAGATCACGATATCCCATTTATGCTCTTCGATGGCCTTGACCATTTCCTCTTCGGTTTCAACTTGTTCGTGGACGACGTTGTAGCCATTCTTTTTGAGAAGGTTAGCGGTGAGTTTTGCCTCGATCTTGGAGTCTTCGACTATGAGGACTCGAAGGTCTGATTCCAAGGGAGAGAGGTTAGTTGGTTCAGCGGTTGCCATTGCAAATAGTGATTATTTATATGGTATTCTTCTAGTAGATGGTTTCTAACAGCGATCCTGTCGCGGCGAGGGTTCGGTAGGCAGCTTGAAGACGGTTGTAGCGTTCCTCCGCGACAGAGGATTTCGCGGAGAACAATTCGTTCTCGACATCCAGGACGTTGATTAAGGCCCGTTTTCCAAGCTCAAATTGTCTTTGGTATGCGGATACGACAGAATTCATAGCATCCCGATACTCTTCAAGGCGGTAAAGCCTTTCTTCAGCGATGACCAGATCATTCCAAGCGTTGAGAAAACTCGCCTGTATTTCAATCTTTGTATCTTCCAAGTCAAAGATCGAGCGATCGATTATAGAACGGGTTTTTCGTAATTCAGCTTTTCTTCTTCCTCCTCCGAAAATGTCGTATGACATCACAATCAAGGCGGAAGCATCTTCAGTTCTGTTGATGCTCCTTGCGCTGTCGGTTGTGTCGCCTTGAACGAATAGATTGAGTTTTGGAGCGAACTCGCTTTTTGCCCCTTTGTATCGCGCTTCATTGGCCGTTACTCTAGCTCGAGCACTCTGAATTCTAGGATTGCTGCCTAAGTCGACTTCTTCGATCGAAAGCGGAAGGGCCGAGTCTGGAAATTCAGGCTCGACGAGCTCTCCCGGAGCCGTTCCGGTATATTTTTGGTAGGCATTGACTGCATAAGACAATTGTCGATGCCTCGCTTCTAATGTTGCCTCTGACATTGAGAGCCTTGCTTTCACGAGTTCAACATCGGCTTGAGGACCTGCGCCGGCGTTGAACTTAATGAGTGTTTTATCCAGCGCTTTTTGATGAATTCGCACACTCTCCTCGGCGAATCGAATTAGTTCCCGATATTTCAGTATATCGACGTAGTTCTGACTGAGATCTAAAGCCAAAGCTTGTCTCGTGGTTTCCAGGTCGATTTGGGTTCCTCGATTCAAGGCTCGGGCTTCTTCTATTCGATTTCTCGCAGAACCACCGTCAAACAGCAACTGACTGGCTTCTAGCGAAACCGATCCCATTTTTGCCAACGCGAAGTTGGAGGAAGCATTGCGAAATCTCTCTTCGCCGCCTCTGAGACTCAGGCCGAGCTGTGGTCGTCTGAAGCTTTGGGCAGTTACGATCTCTTCCTGGCCAATTTTTACGTCAGCCTGACCGGCTCTTATGCGGGGGAATTCCACCAGCATGGCGTCGATCGCCTCTCGCAGCGATTGGCCATGCGTCTGAGTCTTAAATACGGAAACTCCGCAAAGCGCGACGAGTACGTTGAGAGTGCAGACTCTGACGAGCACAAGTGAGTAGATACTGTGAGATTTCGCTTTCAGCGTAAGTGATAGGTTGGAAGTTAGCCATTACTATCGCTTGGAACTGACTGAACTTTAGCCACCAAGGCCCCTGGCGGCATGATCCACCATGGGGGTAAGTATAAATACGTATACCTGTGCTTTGGGCTAGACGGAGTGGCTCCGAGTGTAAAAACAACGATATCGGCTTTGGATCAGCCTGAGCAATTAGGCGGATTCAATGGTCGCCTGTACCACTGAGTCAAAAACTCCGGATGAAGTAGCGACGATCCCCTTGTTGTTTCTTAGTGTGCGTCCTATAGAAAAGTCTAATGGCTGTCCAAGGGTATCGGAAATCCTGCCGCCCGCTTCCACTAATATAATGTAGCCCGCGGCGTGATCCCAAATTTTCTCCTCGTAGCCGGGTCTGGTCGGCAGACGGAGGTAAATGGATGCCTGTCCTCGGGAAACGGCAGCGTACTTGCATTGGCTGTCCATTCGAAAGGGTTTTGATTTAGACCCCAAGAGTTCGGTGATCTTTGCCGACCGCCCGTGAGCGGTGTGACCGGATTCAACCGATTCGCAGAAGACCGCGAGGGCGGGATCACTGATCTGATCGCATGTGATCTTGGAA
Source organism: uncultured Opitutaceae bacterium (assembly GCA_937942145.1). GTDB lineage: Bacteria > Verrucomicrobiota > Verrucomicrobiia > Opitutales > Opitutaceae > Pelagisphaera. The sequence goes on along the minus strand of CALDFV010000177.1, from coordinate 3,341 downwards.
GCTCTTGAAAGGTCCGAGAGAGGGGCTCGGCAGGCACCTTGGCCTTTTGCCGCGTAAACTAAGGTGCCAACTTGTGGATTTGAAGCGTCTGAATCCACGGGTAGGTTCGGGCAGCCGAGAACGCCAAGTACTACTTCGCCATCGACGATGAGGGCCAGTGCGACGGCATACTGCTCTCCTCTAAGAAAGCCTTTCGTCCCGTCAATGGGATCGAGTGTCCAAAATCGGCCTGAGGGGCCTCCGGGATGTCCCCCTCTATCAATGGAGTCGAGTATTCCATTCCTGTCGAGTGAAGGGTCTACTTTTTGTACTTGCTCGATGATCGATGAGAGAAGGGGAGCATTCTCAGTGTCCCTTAACTCGCCCGCATCCTCTTCGCCAACCGCCGGATCTTCTGGGAAAGCTTTCGCCAGAATGTTTAGAACCAAAGCCTGGGCTCCGTAGTCGGCGACTGTAACTGGGGACTTGTCCGCCTTGTCCAATTGCGCCACTGAACCAAGGCTCGATTGAACCGAAGCGCATAGCACGCTTGCCTGTCGTACTGCTTCTTTGGCGATCGTGAGTTCGTTTTCTAGCTCCATCATTCGAAATAGAACTCAGGTCATCGACACGAGGATGTCGATACTGAAGATTAGCCCCGTAGTCGCATAATATTTAGTTTCGAAGCATTGTTAGCCCAGGTGAAAAATTGCCTTAACAATTTGTGGCCAAGCTGGTACCCACTCGATCGTGTTTAAGACAATCGCTCCCTGCCTGTTTTCATTCGATATCGAGTGGATTCCCGATCCGCTTTCCGCTGAGATTCTATATGGTGTTTCCGGTGAAGGTGCTCCGGGAAATGAAGATGCCATGAGACGCCTGTGGTTGGAGGCTGGAGCGACTGAAGAAATGCCTCAGCCTTATCTCAAAACCGTGCTCTGCAGGATCGTATCTATTTGTGGCGTCTTTAGGGAGATAAGTCAGGGAGAAGTCTCGATCAAGCTCGTCACTCTGCCCGTTGATGTCAATGACTCCGAAAAGATTAAGGAAAAGTCGATTCTACAAACGCTTTTGAAGGCGATAGGCTCGCGAAAGCCTCAACTTGTTGGATACAACTCGCACAATGCAGATGTTCCTATAATTATCCAACGTTCGATTGTGAACGGCCTGTTTGGAGAAGGGATGGGGGAGCGTCCGGATAAACCTTGGGAGGGGGTTGACTATTTCGCCCAGTCCGGCGATTTCAATGTAGATCTCGCTCCAATATTGGGACGTTTTGCCCAGACGCCCAAGCTAAACGAGATCGCTTGTCTGTGTGGGATTCCAGGAAAAGTGGACGCGGATGGAGGAAGTGTATCGGGAATGTGGTTGCGAGGCGATATTCAGGGGATTGTGAATTACAATGAGTTTGACGCTATTACAACCCATTTGCTTTGGGCCAGAGTTGCCCACTTTGGGGGACTTCTTGGCGATGAAGCCTATGACAACGAACAGAGCCTTGTGCGGCAGCTGCTAGAAAACGAGATCGAAAAGGGCAAATCGCATTTTGAGAGGTATTTGGCGGAATGGGATCGGCTGGAGAAGCTCGTGTCGAAACGCATGTGAATCAATGACTGCGGAAGGAAGCGTTTCAATCGTTGTGCCCATGAAAGTATGGACACCGGGGCTGCATGGCTTTCGGGCGAAATACCTGCAGTCTCCTCGGGCGATGATACCTCCTCATTTGCTGATTCTAGAATTGTCGGGAACGGACCGCTTTTCAGGTTATGAAACAAGAAGGCTCGCTGATTTTATTCAAGGATGTAGCCACGAGCTTTCGGCGTTCTCTTATACTCTATCGAGGCTGGATTGGGACGAAGAGACCCAGTCGCTTGGCCTGGGGCCGAGAAATGTAGACGGATTCGAGGCGGTTCGGAAACGAGTTCAGAAAGAGCTGAGCCTCGAAAGAAATTATCGCGACAAGTACTACCAGCCGAGGCTCCTGCTTGCGGCTAACTGTAGTAAAAGCCAATACGAGCTGGAGGAGGCATTCCGTCTCATGAATGGAGACTCCTTCTCCATTTCCTGTCGGGCTACAGAGATAGAATTGTATCGCAAGCAGGCAGGCGACTGGTTGCTGCAAGAAGCAGTTCCCTTGCAGGAATCAAAGGAAAATTAAACCCGAGCCGCTCGCTTGCGCAGAGTGGCATTTAGGATTCTCTTGCGAAGCCGAAGAAAAGATGGAGTCGCCTCAACGAATTCGTCGGGAGCGATATACTCAATTGAACGCTCAAGTGAGAACTCAATCGGTGGGGAAAGTTGGATACCTTTGCCATCTCCTTGGCTTCTGAAATTTGTCAGTTGCTTCGCTTTAGTCGGATTAACTGGAATATCGTTAGCGCGTGGATTCTCTCCCACGATCATCCCTTCGTATACCTCGGTTCCGGCACCGACGAAAAGCTTGCCTCGGTCTTCGAGGGCTGCGAGCGAGTAGGCGGTTGTTTTTCCGTTGTCCATGGAGACGAGCGTTCCGGTCAATCGCGTGGTAATGTCACCGGCCATTGGACGGTACTCCTTGAATAGGTGCGACATTATACCGTGGCCGCTGGTCGCGTTTACCAGATCGATTTCCAAACCGATGACTCCCCGAGTCGGGATTTCCGCTTCCAGAAAAATCGTTCCGTTGCGGGTCTCCATGTTGGTCATCTTACCCCGTCGGTTGGACAGGTTTTCCATAATGCCTCCCATGCAATCCTCTGGCAGCTCGATCCACAGCGTCTCAAAGGGTTCCATGGTCTTCCCATCGATCTCTTTGGTAATTACCGTGGGGCGTGAGACTAGAAGTTCGAATCCTTCTCTGCGCATTGTTTCCACCAATACCGCAATCTGCATCGCGCCGCGTGCGGAAACATTGAATACACCACTTTTGTCTGTGTCTTCAACTTGGATGGAGACGTTCGTTTTCATCTCGCGAAAAAGTCGCTCCCGAATCTGTCTCGATGTCACCAGTTTGCCATCGCGTCCTGCGAGCGGCCCGTCATTGACGCAGAACTGCATTTGAATCGTTGGCGGATCGATGTCCACCGAGGGCAAAGGTTCCTGCTCTTGGGTGAAGCAGAGTGTTTCTCCGATGTCTACTTCGTCGAAGCCTGCGAGGCCAACAATGTTGCCCGCTTCTCCTTTTGCGGATTCACTTGATCCCAGGCCAGAGTATTCAAAGACCTTTGTTACTTTGGTTCGTTCCCTCACCCCGTCCTTTTTGATACGGAAAATCTTGTCGCTTATCGATACCGTGCCGCTGATGATTTTGCCAATGGCGACACGCCCGACGTAGTTGTCCCAGTCTATATTGCTGACCAGCATCCGGAATTCCCCCTCGGGGT
>CALDFV010000176.1 GCA_937942145.1 uncultured Opitutaceae bacterium | reverse complement strand
TTACGATGACGCTTCGTAACTCGTCCAATCCCAACCGGTCTTTCTCATCTAGTCGGACCATGATGTCGATTTGTCGGTCTCGCTTTTGAAACTCCGTCGGAATTTGTCCCTGGATCTTGTTTCGAACCAGCTCGGCCACCGTTTTCAAATCCATATTCAATTGAGAGAGTCGCTGCCGATCATAAATAATCTGAACTTCTGGATTTCCCTTTAGTACGCTCGATTGCACATCAACAATTCCTGGAATCGCCTGAATTGCGGCAACGACTGAGGTGCTTGCGATTTTCATGTCCTCTAGATCATGGCCAAACAGTTCTACCTCTATGGGGGCTTTGACACTGAAGAGCTCCGGGTAGCTGACCTCGATCTCGATGTCGGGAATGTTGGAAGCATACTGTCTTAGATCCTCCAATACCGTTGCCTCCATCTGCTTGCTGGAGCCGTCAATCAGAGCGGTCGTAATGACCCCGGTGTTTTCCCCTTCGTCCGACCCACTGGAGGCTCCGCCATCCGTTCCCACAAGAACCGCAGTACGGGCTACATATTCGCTTTCTAGAACTCTCGCCTCAATTGATCGAACCACTTCAATCGTATCCTCAATCGGAGTACCCACCGGAAGTTTGACCTTCACATTAAACTCACCCTGGTGAACCGAAGGTATCAGTTCGCTTCCCAACCGGGGAAAGACAAATCCAATCGTGAGGCCGAAAGAGACGAACGCGATGCTCGCAACGAAAATCTTGTTGTTCAGCGCCCAATTCAAAAAGTTCCGATAGAATGAAAGGATGCTTTCGAAAGCAAAATCGAAAACTTTCAAGAAAGGTCCCATCGCGCGGATGAGCTGTTTACCCACCCATACGAATAGCCCGAAGACGAACAGTATCGCCATGAAGAGGAGGGTAACCACCTTACCCAGCAAGCACATGAGAATTCGGAAAGGAAGAGACGTAAACAGGATCAGCGCCACCACAGGATAGGCTAGCCCCGCTACGGTTCGGTAAAGCCACCCACCCGTATGAAAACCTTTATGATAACTGTGCATGGACCCAGTAAACTTTTGCCAGGAATCAGTCAAAAAAATGAGACTGAAGACATCCGATAGCTTTCTAGCAGGCCGATCGCCTTCGTCACCAAATTTTCGTGACGCGAGCATGGGTATAAAATAGAGCGACACTGCAAGAGACGCTAAGAGCGAAAAGACCACGGTCAATGACATGTCGCCAAAGACCTGACCGGCAACTCCCTCCACAAAAACGATTGGCATGAATACGGCGATTGTAGTCAAAGTAGAGGCGGTCACCGCACCTCCCACTTCTGACACGCCTCGAACTGTGGAATCGACAAAACTGTCTCCTTCCTCACGGCACCGGAAAATGCTCTCCAACACGACGATTGAATTGTCGACCAGCATTCCGACGCCAAGAGCCAATCCTCCCAGTGAAATGATGTTCAATGACACATCCGAAAGCTCCATCGGCGCGAAGGTGGCGACGATCGAGACAGGAATAGTAATCCCGATAATCGCGGTATGCCCTACGTTTCTTAGAAATAGAAAAATAACGAATACCGCGATTAGTCCGCCAATTACTGCGTTCCCCTTTACCTCGTCAATCGACTGTTTAATGAAGATCGACTGGTCGGTAAGCACCTCTAGGGAACAGCCTTCCGGCAAAGAGTACTCGACATAGTTGGTCATCGCTCTTTCTTCCCGAACGGCGAGTGCGGCCAACCGCCTTTCCTCGCTTGTATTCATACTCCGCTCGGCACGATTTCTCCGACCACCTTTTTCAGCTAACTGATCCGCAACATAATTCCGCTGCTCGGGTGTCCCATAGATGCGGTTCCGAACTCGCTGCGCTACCTCCACAATATTCGCGTCGGCATCCTTGTAGATCTCAATTTCAACGCTCTCTCGGCCATTCACTAAGGTCTCGATTTGAATTTCCTTATGGCTCTGCTCAATGTCGGCTATGTCACTGAGCAATACGTTGACCTCGTTTTTTCGAGCAATAACTATCGACCCGATCTCCTCAATCGACTTGAACTCATTCAAAGTGCGGATCGAGTATCGCACTCTACCTTCCTGAAGACGCCCACCGGGCAAATTGACATTGTTTTGCGCTAAGCGGGAATTCACCTGCTGAATATCTAAATTCAAGGAAACTAGCTTATCCTCGTAGATACGAACTTGGTATTCCTCCTCAAGCCCTCCGATTACCTTTACCGCCGCTAGGCCTTCCTCTCCCTCCAATTCCCGCTGGACAATTTCCTCCGCATACAGTCGCAGCTGGTCCAGAGGATACGGACCTGTCATCCCTATCCGCATTATCGGATCCAAGGTCGGATCGTATCGGAGAATGAGCGGCCGTTTTGCATCCCGCGGCATTCTCACCCGGTCCAGCTTTTCCCGAATGGACTGTGTCGCTTCGCTCATATCCGCGCCCCAGGCGAACTCCATGATTATATCCGACTGGTCGGCTTTGGAGATTGAGGTGATCGAATTCAGTTTTTGAATAATTCCCAGTTCTTGCTCTAAGCGTTGCGAAACCTGTGTCTCAACTTCCTGAGGAGCCGTCCCCGGATACTCGGTACGCACTGTCAAAGTCGGGTACGAAATATCAGGCATCAAGGTCAGAGCCAACTTGCGATACGAAACGTACCCGAAGACGCAAACTGCGAGAACAATCATTAAAACCGACACCGGCCGGCGTGTCGCAATTGCAAAATGGGAGACTTTTTTCACAACACGATTCTATTTTCGGGTTTCAAAGACCAGACGAAGCCATGTGATTTCTCTGATTCGCAAACCAGAAACAGTTTTGGCCCAATCGTATTCAACGTCTCACTGCGATGCAATCCAGGCTCAACCTTGGCCTGCATCACTTGAATTAGTTGTACCCTGTTCGGCAGCTACCGCTTCTTTCACAATCTTAACATTCGCTCCGTCTTTGAGCGCGCTGTGACCCATCACGATTACTAAGTCTCCTTTAACAATATCTGATGTAGCCTGAACAAAACCGACATTGGAGTAACCTTCCTGGAGAAGAGTCTTTTTGGCCTTTCCATTTTGGACCTTGAAAATGTACTTGAGGTCACCTTCGTGCACAATCGCTTCCTTGGGAATTAGAACCGCATCATCACTCGTATCCACAATTACGCGTACATTTACGAACATCCCCGGATAGATGGGCATACCGTTCAACTTAGATACTGCTACCTTTGCTTTGAATGTCCCACTTTCAGGGTCAACAATTGGACTCACCAATTTAACAAACGCGTCATATCGGACACCTTCAATTAAATCCGAGTCGATAACGGCCGGAAGACCTTGCTCGATACTCAGCATATGCTGTCCTGGAATGTTCACATTGGCGAATAGCTCGTCCAAATTCATTATCGAAAACAGTACACGATTGGTAGCGACTCGCCGACCTGCCTGAGCATTGCGCTCGGTTACGACGCCGCTTACAGTGGAGCGTACAATCGTGTTTTCCAATTGGATCTTAGCTCGCTCGAATCTCAGACGCATTTGCTCGAGATCGAATTTAGCATTGTCGTATTCCTGTTGGTTGATGAGCTTTCGCCCGTATAGGTCTTCCGTACGCTTAAAATTCGCTTTCTGGTGC
>CALDFV010000175.1 GCA_937942145.1 uncultured Opitutaceae bacterium | reverse complement strand
AGACCAACGCCCAGGTTGAAGAAATTCCGTTTAAGGTTTACAATGTAAACAACCTTCCTGAAAAGCTAGATCACTTAGCGGTTCAGAGCGCGTAATCATTGGGTTGCTCTGTGTAGACTATTTCCATGGGTAAGCCCCTTGAATCTAGCTGAGGGGAGGCGGGCAACGTTTTCAACTTATTGTCGAAGGTGCTGGCGACAACCAGGCTGACCAAGGCATCCAAAATATCGTCCTTCGCTACCTCGGATCTCTTGAACTTCATGAGTGCTCTATTGGTAAGGTCGCGCCCGTCTGGTAGATGATTTTCCAGCAGACTCAGCCGCTCTTCGAATCCGGCGGAGCGCTTTTTTGAATGTTTCATCGCTTGCCGCTTGTTCAGGCCCCAGAAGCATAATTCGGGGTGGATCTCGCGGATGGTGTATCCAGAATTTTGGCTAGAAAGCAAGAAGGTGTTCACTTCGCGAATTTTATCGATGATATTAAATGCCTGCTTGCTAAGCTTCTTTCCGATGGCGATTACGCTCAGCTCCTTCGCGTCCCTGTATTCAGCGGCTTTAAGCACTGGATAGGCTGGGGCAGGGAAGACAGAGGAGCCCCGAGGCCTGCCCAGCGCTTTACGAGCGGCTTTGTCGCATGCTCGTTCGTCGCTGCCCGAGTCGATCAGCCCGATTGGGATATCTATGAAAATTCTAGAACTTTTGGGTAGGACGCTGGTTAGCTCTTCTAGGCCTGAAGCGACTCCAAAGGATATCGACGTCTGGTCTCTCCGAAAATAGAACCAACCGGCTTTGCAACCATCTACGCCGACTGCTGTGCTCATTTTTCGGGAATCATTGTCAATTGTCTAGATGGAGTATAAAGACTTAGCAACTGGTTTTAGCTTTCTCCTTCAAGAAGCTCATGGGTTATTAGGGACATCGCCAACCTATGGGCATTCCGAGGATGAACGGCAAACAGGAATTTGAATACGCTGAGCCCCGTTCCCCCGGTTTCAGGAAAAGCATCTCCAAGGACCTTCTGGATATCAAAATTTAAGTATTGATCTTTCAAATTAATCCCTGAAAACAGCTATATTTAGGTGCATCCAGCATTTCTTAAGATGTTGTGTATTGCGTCGGATTCTACTAGCGGAGGAGTGTAGTCTGAAATGCCACCTTTCGGGGCATAGACAGCCATACCAGCTCTCGAGCGGGGGCACCATCTGGTGGGCCGAGGAACTCTCGTAGCCTCCTGGACACGTGCTACCGGCTCACTGGCATGCCAAGACCGAAGGGGACGGACCCGCACGTGAAGCGAAGGATGTCTAATGTCTTTGATCGCTTCGTTAAGTGAGTACAGTAAAAACGAGATCCTTAATCGCTTTCCCGCTGTCTGCATTAACGGGCTTCCTGTCTCTCGGCCCTGCTGCGACAGAGGCACATTTCGAATGTGGATTCCATTCTCGATAATTTGGCCCTTTATACGCACCCTAACGTGTTGATTACTGGAAGTGAATACTAGCATTGTGGTTATTCGTCCTAGCAAGCGTATTGACAACAACGTAGCTCTAGTTGGAGATGCCGCGAAGCTAACTTTTCAGTAACCTCGAGCTTAAATCAAAAGAATCGACAAGCATGAACAAACCAGACCCCATCCGGCTCTTTGCGATCGTCGCCCTGGCGGCGACCGCAACCTTCTCGAATGCGCAAGCCCAACAGCTCTCCGAATCGCGGTTGGCTCAATTGCTCAAGCGTTTTCCTGAAGCGGATTTGAATGGCGATGGCAAGCTGACCGCGGAGGAGTTTCAGGCCGCCCGACAACAGTCCCAGAGCGACGCGCAGCGCAATGCACGCCAGGCCGCGGCCGCGCGAGCGATCCCGAAATTCGATCCAGGTTGGGAGGAGGATGAATTTCCACCGCACGCGGTAAGTCTCAAAACGCCTGAAGAGATTATGGCGATTTATAAGCGTGGAGAGGCGGGTCGCACGTATGCGGAAGGGGCCGACGCGATGTCCTTTCCCAAGCCTGCCGATGGAATCCTGCGCATCGTGGGGACGGGCCACAGCTTTACCGCGCCCGGCTATAGAACCTTGCCCGCCATCACCCGGGCCGCTGGTTTCGAGCAGCCGCTTTCCTTGCACAATGGGGGAGGGCGCACGGGCAGCGCGAGCTACAAGTGGGAGCAGGAAAACGGCATTTTCGAATTTGACGGCAAGCCCCTGCCCAAGCTGCTGGCCGCTATTTCCAACGCGGAATGGGAGGCGATGATCTGGGGGCCTTACACCGGTGATCGTTCGAAATTCTACACGAGCTGGATCGATTTCTGCGAAAAATACAATCCCGGCATGAAGTTTTTTGTCATCGACAGCTGGCCCACGCTCGGACAGGTCGAGATGGTCTTCAAACGGAAAGGAAACCCGGAATCAGAATCATTCTTTACTGATGAGGTCTTCGATCAACTCAACACCCCAGCGAACACTGTCTTTGCGGATCTCGTGAAAACGATTCGCGAAACATCCGAAGAAGTCTATATACTGCCTACGCGTGCCGCCATGACAGATGCGGCCAAGCGGTATAACCGGGGCGAGCTTCCCGGCGTCGAAGGTCTGTACAAGGTGATTGGTGGAAAAGAATATTCTATCTGGGCAGACCAGCGCGGCCACTTGGGCCCCGGTTTCGATCGCCTGGAGGGTTATGTCTTCTATGCCACTCTCTATGGCAAGTCGCCTGAACTCATTTCAGAGCCTATCAAATTCAACAAGAACCCAAGTTTCTTAAGCACCGACTTGGATAAAATCTTCCGTGAAATCGCCTGGAAGGCGGTCGTGGAGCACCCCCTCTCCGGCGTTACAGACAAGAACAGCAATGGCATAGGCGATCATCTGGAGTAGCTAGAAGCGTATCCAGTTGTTCGTAATACCTTTCGCCTGTAGTTTAAGCAATAGAATAAAATTATATGAGAAACTACTTCCTCCTAACACTTCTGGTCACCTCCAGTTTTATTGCCATAGGCAGAGGCGCTGCGAATGAGGGCGCTGCAAAATCAATGAACGTCGTGTTCATTCTGGCCGATGACCTCGGTTGGAGCGATACGGAGCTTTACGGCAAAACGAAGCTGTATAATACACCGAACATTCTACGATTGGCCGAGCTTGGTTGCACGTTCAATCAGGCGTATTCAAATTCTCCACTGTGTTCGCCAACGCGGGCCAGTTTTCTAACCGGGCAAACACCTGCCCGTCACGGCAGCACGCAACCGAGGCATCACACGGCTAATGTCATTCTGAAGGCCGCGTTGGCGAAACGGGCCAAGCCCTCCGAAAAGGCCCTGCCAGTAGTGAGCGCGACGCGCCTGGATACGAATCTGCCTACCATCGGAAAAGTGATGCAACAGGCGGGATATGCCACGGGGCATTTCGGCAAGTGGCACTTGGGAGCGGAGCCTTACAGTCCCTTGCAGCATGGTTTCGATGTCGACATTCCGCATCACACCGGTCCAGGCCCTGGGAGGACCTACGTCGCTCCCTGGAGCTTCAAGCACATCAAGGAGAATTATCCAGGGGAGCACATCGAAGATCGCATGAGTGAAGAAGCGATCAAGTGGATGAATGAGGTTTCGGGAGAAGATAAGCCCTTCTTCATGAACTACTGGATGTTCTCGGTTCATGGTCCCTGGAATGCCAAAGAGGAGTTGATCGAAAAATACAAAGAAGCGATCGATCCGAGAAGCGAGCAGAGGTCCGCGACCTATGCGGCCATGGTGCACTCGCTTGATGACGCGATTGGCGCGCTCTTGGATGAGATCAAGCGCAAAGGCATCGCGGATAACACGGTGATCATTTTCACTTCCGACAACGGCGGTAATATCCACACCAGGCTCCCGGAAGGGGGAGGCATTCCCGTTACCTCGAACACGCCGCTGCGAGGCGGCAAAGCGTCGATGCGCGAGGGCGGCGTACGCGTGCCTACCATCGTCGTCTGGCCAGGAGTGACCACACCCGGCAGCCGTAGCGATGAGATTATACAAACCTCCGACTTCTATACGACGATCCTTAAAGGGCAAGGTATTGCGCTGCCGGAAAACCATCCGGTGGATGGCATTGATATCAGGCCCGCCCTGAAAGGTCAGAAGCTAGGCCGCGATGGGATCTTCACGTATTTCCCGGCCATAGTTCCGGTTCCGGAATGGTTGCCGCCTTCCATGTCCGTGCACTCGGACCAATATAAACTAGTGCGCGTCTTCCACGGCGGCGAAAACGGACAGCATGATTACAAGCTTTACGACCTTTCAAACGACATCGGTGAGTCAAACAATCTGGCGGCGGCGATGCCGGAGCGCGTGGAACGACTGGATCGGATGATTGAAGCTTACCTAAAGGAAACGGGAGCGGTTATCCCGATGCCGAATCCAGGCTTCGATCCAGAGGAGTTTGACCCGGCTGCGATTGGCGTGAGGCCTGCGGGTAGGAACTAGAAAACTAAAGCCTAATCACCATACCACATGACTCCTTGGAGCAATGCCTTTTAGGTTATTATCACAAGCAGGTTCCTTTCTAACAGGATACGCACCGATAGATCGGGACTACATGATGCCTCCCTTGTCGGCTACATGATGGAGCTTGTAAGCCGATTCATCCTGTTGGCGAAGCCATCATCTAGGCCTGACTTGTCAGGGCGTATCCTGTTCATACGACTATCGCCATTCTCTTTGCGTCTTCGAGTGAGGCCCCCTGTTTCCAATAGGTTTTCGAGGCGCCAAAAATAGGCTTATCTTTTGGGTTGTGAATTTTCGCTTAGATGGACTGGAAACTTCAAAAAGCCACGTTATATAGTATGTACTTGTCTAAGGGAATACGTTTGGCAGCGGTTTTCATTCGCCTAGATTAAAGGAACTGAAATGAATAGATGGATAATTGGAGTGGTGGCCTCGCTGGTATGGGTTTGCACGGTCGGGGCGAGTGAGTTTTCGGAAGAAATTTGGGCGTCGTTTGATGCGGACGCATTGGTGCCGACGGAGATCTTTAAGGTTCGTGATGGGGTGGAGATGCATTACTTTGTGCCGGCGACGCCGCATGATCCGGGCAGCAATGTGGCTCATCTCTATATCCGCGGCGGCAGTTGGAACGGCGGGAGTCCGAGAGGCTTCTATCGATGGAGCCGTTATCTCGCGGGGCACGGGGTTTCGGCGTTTGCGCTCAAGTATCGGCCTATGAACAGGGAAAAGGACGGCAAGCCCGCGACTTGCCTGGAGGATGCCAAAAGCGGGATGCGCTGGCTTCGGGCGAATGCCGAAAAACTGGGCATCGATCCGGAGCGGATTGCCGTCGGAGGAAACTCTGCGGGCGCTCATCTTGCGGCGGCGCTGGCAACGATTGAAGGCTATAACCACCCGGCCGACGACCTCTCGTTGAAAACCGCCCCGAACCTGTTATTGCTGAGTTCTCCGGCTTTGGATACGAGCGAATGGTTCGGCACGGATATGTCGCCGATGCACAATTTGAATGAGAATCTGCCCGATACCATAGCGATTATGGGCGACTCCGATCCGGTCATCCCAATAACATCGATGGAGGTGTTCGGGCAGGGTGTGATCGACGCTGGTTCTGATTTTGAATGGTGGATTTTTCCAGGTAAAGGGCACGCCCTGAGTTTACAGAGAGAGTCCTATTTGACGCCGGAGCTGATGCATATTTATTACAGCTACTTCAATTTCCTCGCCAAAAACGATTATGTGGACGAGCCGCTCCCAGCGGGCGACGAAGTACGTACGATGATCCAGCAGCGCAAACTGGGTGAGTAAATCGAAGCGCTGGCGCAATCCCCTCTCCGGCGTTGCAGACAAGTACAGAAATGGCATCGAACATCACCTGGAGTAGTTATTGGAGAGTTCCTTGTTATTTTCACTTAGTTCATTGAGGTGTCTGTATTTGACTTCGGTAGTGGGCGATGCGACTTAGGTATGATCCGGAGACGTCGGTGTGTCTATGCATTGACCTTTTGAGCACCCCTTTTCCTGTTGATTTCCGAATGCGAAAATAGAGAGTATAGGGATATTCAATTCCACAGCCCGTGCGTCGCCTACTTATTCCAGTCAAATAACCCGAGCAGATTGAACTCCGAGTTTCGGGCACTCCGATTGTATCAAACAACAAATCAATATGACATTCAAACTGATCTCCTCCCTAATCGCAGTGAGTCTGCTGGGCGCTTGCGCAACCCTTCAAACCCAGGTCGATCCAACGCTTGGCGAATGGCAGTACGTAGTCGAAAACCTCCCCCGAGGAGAGCCTGAAGGTGCGTTTACCATAGCGAAGGATGAGGGTGGCTATGCGGGAACGCTTCGAAGAAAGGGTGGCGATGGTGTTGCTCTCGATGATATAGTAATCGCGGGTAACCTTCTCGAAAGCAGTCGTTTTCAGGCGCAGGGAAATACTGTGGTGATGAGCGGCACTTTCGAAGGAGACTCCTTCGAGGGCACGCTTACCGTTATGGGACGAACCTTTCCCATAACCGCGGTAAGGAAGTAGGAGGGCGGGGCCCTTTTCCGCCAAGAACGTTAGAAAGGATGTCGCCTCAACCTTTCGACTTCGCTCAGGATCTCCGACGAGGCGACCTACAAATAGGCATAGCTAGAGGAGGAAAAGCTTTTCAGGAGACGGATTGGAATACACCCAAATGACCCATTGCTGAACAAGATTTTGTTTTTGGACATTGCCTTAGCTACCGAACGATCGGTAGGTTGGGGGCAGTTAATAACGAACACCCCGGTTTTAGGTTAAAGTACCTTTCCGTAGGACGCCAATTGACCCGGCTTCGATCGTCTGGAGGGTTATGTCTTCTATGCCACGCTCTACGGCAAATCCCCTGAGCTCATTTCAGCGCCTATCAAATTCAACAAGAACCCAAGCTTTCTAAGTGCTGATCTCGATAAAATCTTCCGCGAAATCGCCTGGAAGGCGGTAGTAGAGCATCCCCTTTCCGGCGTAACCGACACTAACAATAACGGCATTGGCGACCACCTAGAATAACTGAAAAATGAATACGAGACTCATGAAAATCACCCGCCTTATCCTGTTGTTTGCAGCCCTGACGTTTTCCCTCGCTGCAACGCTCAATGCCGCCGAGAAACCCCTTTTCAATACCGAAGAGATTCTTGATGAAAGTACGCTGGATATAAAGATCCTGCAGGACTGGCATCCCGTAGGAGATACACGACAGAAGCTGATCGAAATCAATGTCGCCGAATGGTGGCCGGGACAAGATTACCGCATTCCAGTCCGTATGATCGTTCCGCTCGAAGGGAAGGCGAAGGGCTTTAGCATTACCGGAGCCAATGGTAACTATGAGGCACTGGTGAAAGACACGCGTCCAAGCGACTTTCAGGCGAAACTGCTGGAAGGGGGCGTTGGCATCGTTCAAACGCTCGTCAGGGCGTCGAGGCAGATTGAGGGCAAACAGGGCTTGGATCAAAAAATGATGCGCCAGTTTATGAAGGATCTGAATCCGCGGTACACAGTTCTCTGGATTTGGTCGATGACCTTGATGCGTGCGACTACTGCGGCGTATGCGGAAACCGACTACTTCGAAAAAGGGAAAGTGGCCGGTTCGGGCAGCTCCAAGAACGGCATGGCACCCGCGGTCGCCTTGATAAATGACGAACGTTTTACCGCGACCTGCTCGAAGCACGCGGGTGCGTATTATTCACCGACTCGGAGAGCCGAGAGGCAAGAAATCGCCAAAGCGGAAGGGGCAAACAAAGTATTCTTTGAGGCCGTCAAGGCTGGCGATATCGATCTGGATCAAAACCGTGAGAGGGTTTTTCGGCGCGTCATGGTGGGATCCGAGGGCGGTATGGGTCAAATGGCGCTGAAAGCGGGGAAATCCATGGACGAAATGCAACACTTTTTGGATCGTTTATGGTCTAGCGCGTGCGTTTCGGAGAATTGGGATCGGTTGAGGGAGCGCGGAGTCGATGTTCTTTTCGAGCCGGGAACGCATGACTACGTCGCCTATGATATTGTCTGGGGAGCGCAAAACCATCCTCAGGTGCCTGTCTATTACCAACCCAATGGCGGGCACTCGCAAACGCCGCATGTGGCTACGGCAAAGGACGAACAGAATAGAGACGCCTTCCTTTGGCATCACTTCTTCGGCGGCGATTCCTTGCTGAG
>CALDFV010000174.1 GCA_937942145.1 uncultured Opitutaceae bacterium | reverse complement strand
TGCCATTGAAGGCTGCCTGCATAGTTCCATTCCTCGGACTGCCCAAACTCCGAACCCATAAACAGCAGCTTCTTTCCCGGATAGGCCCACATGTGGCCGTAAAGCGCCCGAAGTGTCTGAGACTTCTCCGCTATTGAACCTGCCCCCATCTTTTGTAGCATCGACTTTTTCCCGTGAGTGACCTCGTCATGCGAGAAAACCGTAATGAAGTTTTCGGCATACTGATAAAGCATGCCAAAGCTAAGATTTCCTTGATGATACTTTCGATGGATAGGGTCTTTTTCAAAATAAAGCAGACTATCGTGCATCCAGCCCATATTCCACTTAAGATCAAACCCCAGGCCACCTTCTTCCGTCGATTTTGTTACACCTGCGAAGGACGTCGACTCTTCCGCGATCATCAAGACTCCCGGATGGTATTTATGGACCAGGTTGTTCGCTTCCTTAATGAAAGCGATCGCCTCCAAATTTTCATTACCGCCATACTTATTCGGAATCCACTCTCCTTCCTCTCTGGAATAGTCGAGATAGAGCATAGAGGCAACTGCGTCGACCCGGAGCCCGTCTATATGAAAGTATTCTAGCCAAGCTAAAGCGTTAGAAACGAGAAAGCATCGCACTTCATGGCGTCCGTAGTTAAAAATCAATGTCCCCCAGTCCTGGTGAGCCCCAAGCCGCGGGTCCTCGTGCTCGTAAAGATGGGTTCCATCAAAGGTCGCTAAAGCGAAAGTGTCTCTCGGAAAGTGAGCGGGAACCCAATCCACTATAACCCCGATCCCTCGCTGGTGCATATAGTCGATAAACGCCTTGAAGTCGTCTGGTGTGCCAAATCGCTGCGTCGGAGCGAAGTAACCAGTAACTTGATACCCCCAGCTTCCGTCAAAGGGATGCTCCGCAACGGGCATCAGTTCAATGTGGGTAAAGCCTTGTTCTAGAACATATTCAGCCAATTCCTTGGCGAGCTCCTCATAAGTTAGCGGTCGGTTATCCTCTTCCCATCTACGCTTCCACGAACCCAAATGGACTTCATAAACCGACATGGGTTTGTCCAGGGCTTGCCTTGACTGGCGTTCACCGAGCCACTCCTTGTCACCCCATTCATATTTGCCGTGATCGTAAACGATGGTGGCATTATTCGGTGGCGCCTCAAAGTAGGCGCCGTACGGATCCGTTTTTAGGAAGAGTCCTCCCCCCTTGCCAACCAGCTCGTACTTGTACATCTCACCGACCCGCAAACCGGGAATGAAGAGTTCCCAAACCCCACTGGAGCCCAAAATCCGCATGGGGTGGTAGCGTCCATCCCAGTTATTGAAGCTCCCCACAACTGAAACGCGAGTCGCATTTGGCGCCCACACGGCAAAGCTGACTCCAGGAAACCCATCAACCACTCTCGGCCGAGATCCTAGCTTTTCGAAAATTCGGTGCTCGTTGCCCTCGTTAAATAAATAGAGGTCCGATTCGCCCATCGTCGGCAGAAAGGAGTAGGGATCATAAAATTGGCGAATCTCCAAATCGCTCGTCTCCACTCTCAAGCGATATTCGAAAACCTCGTCGCTACCCTCGATGAACCCTTCAAAAAATCCGTCCTCGCTCAATCGCTCCATTGGGTAGCGGATCAGGGCCTCATTCTCGATGTCGACCACTTCGCAACTCTTCGCGTCGCTCACAAAAGCCCGCACCACGAGGCCTGGCTTCCCTTTAACTTTGGCAGGATGCATTCCAAGCGCCCCATGGGGTGTGCTCATCTGGGCTTTCCGAAAGGCTTCGAGTTCTTTTTTAGCGATGATCATGGGCGATAGTCCCTACCCGCAGACTACAATTGAGGACAATTTCAGTTTCCGATGGCACTCCTACACTACTGACTCAAGACAATAAGTTGCAAGGCTAGCGACAATTTCCTTGTCCGGCGCAACTTATTCCTAAGCAAGCGTTCAAATCAATTCCCTTCCAATTATCAGCCTTGCGTCGTTAAGACGCCGCCTCTAGTGCTTCCAAAAATCATGGCCAGAATCCTGAATCACAACGCTTGGCACCTTGTCGCGACAGGTCTAATTCTTTCCGCTTTTTGTGTCACAGCGCGTGCTCAATCTGAAGGATTCGACGCTACCCTAAGCACTCCGATCGTCATTGATACCAATACCGGGGACCTGGTTGCATCCGAGAACGCCCAGCTTTCCTACGGCGACTGGCTCGTTTCAGCGGATGAAATTCGGCTCAATCGCCAAACAAATCGGGCCATCGCTACCGGAAACGTCATATTTACCCGTTACGACATTCGGCTCGTCGCCGATCTTCTTGACTACAGTTTGAACGATCAGCAGGCCCGCGTAGAAAACTTTCGGGTCGGAAATGGAAAGTACTTCGTCTCCGGCAGCTTGCTGGTTGGAAATCCAAACAACTTCAAATTTGAGAATATCAATTTCCATCCAGGTGAGCCTGGCACTTACTTGTTTAAAGCGAGGGCCAATGAGATCGCGATCGTGGATCAAAAGGAAATCCAGGGAAAACGCATCTCATTCAAGCTCGGGGTCGTTCCCTTTTTCATCATCCCCAACGTATCCCAACCGATCGATGCGGAACGGAATATTTTCAAAGCGAATCTCGACTACTCGGGCCATATCGGAGGTGCCATCGGCGGTGAAGCGCGGGTTCCGATCAATTCCAACTTTCGAGCGGGGGCCAACCTGGCTTTAACGACTAAACGGGGAATTCTTGCGGGACCCGCTTTCGAATACAACTTTGGCGAAAATGAGAATACGAGTTTCGGGTCGTTTACTTCTGGATTCATTGACGATTCGCTCGAGGAAATCGCCCCTGATCTAATAACAGGGAATCCAATTGATGATGAACGCTTTTTCGCCGAGTGGCAACACAACCAGAACTGGGGCGACCGCGGAGCATTGACTGCCTATGGACGATGGTGGTCTGACAGCGAGGTCACTAGAGAATTCAACGAAGACTCGTTTGACGAGATGCAAGACCCTGACACGTATATAGAAGCTAACTACAGCGGTGAAAACTGGCAGACCACTCTATTTTCAAGGATCAGCCCCAACCATTTCCAGACCTTCACGGAGAGACTTCCCGAACTGAGATTCGACTTCTTCCCAACTCAAATCGCCAAAGGGCTCACCCACAGCGGTAGCATTTCCTTCGCCAAACTCCGCAACGACAGGCTCAATGAGTTCCCAATTAAGAGCGAAGCCGACCGGGTAGACGCTTATTATGGCTTTCGACACACTCGACCGCTAAAATCTGGGGTCACTCTAACCACAAAAGCTGGGGTCAAAGCGATTCACTACTTCGACAACATGGTAGGGACCGAGGCCAGTGACTTTGGTCTATTCTCTCCCTACCGCCTGACGCCCCTATCGATTTTCGACGACTACACGCATGCTCTTCCACGGCCATCAATCAAAGAGGGAACGCGTGGATATGGTGATCTAGGATTCGATTTGAAATTCACCGCCTACAGTCAAAGGGAATTCAAGAACGAGGTCTGGAATATCGACGGTATTCGGCATATTTTCGAACCCGTCATTTCCTACCGCTACGCCCCAGATCTCGATAGCAATACTGCGAATGCCACTTTTGACATCCCAGCCTTTTCCAATTACTTGACTCCGATCGATCTGGAGGATCGCCGAGATATCGACTCCATCGGTGAACACCACATAACGCGGCTAGAATTTCGCAATCGGATCCAGACTAAAGACGAGGAATACGGGTCTCGCGACCTCGCAAGACTCGACTTTGCGATCGACTACCTCGTGGACGACTTCAACCAAGGAAAGGATTTCTCCGACTTTGTGTCCGACATTGAAATCACCCCAGCTCCCTGGCTTGAACTAGACTTTTTCTCACGGTACAGCATCGAGGACAGCTTTACCCGGGAATTGAATACAAGCGTCGCCATTACGGATCCCGGCTATTGGAAGGTCGGATTCGGAAACCACTTTCTAAGAAGCCATATCGAACAGTATTTTGCTTTCGGCGAATACAGCCTAAACGAGAATTTCAAAGTGTATGCCGTCGCAAAATTCGACCAGAAATCGGATACGTACTACGAGCAGCGCATTGGATTTATGCAGCGCGCCCTGGAAAAATACGGAATCAAATACGAACTGCGATTCTACGAAGGAAACCGTCGGGAGAGTGATTTTGGAGTGCGTATCGGAATCGACCTTTTCGACGAATAAGTTGCCAACACCAGTGACAATACCGGGATCGGATGGACCATAACGATATCCAAACCCGCCGTTCAGCCAATCAGCGACGGATACTGTTCGAACTCATTCAAGCGCTTCCGGCCCTGCAAAAGCTAGGAAAGAATTTCCCTCGAAACCTCAATCGGCATTTTAGAGATCGCAGCCAATTCGGTTCGAGAGACCGGAGATTGTACCGCGAGTTGATCTACACCTACCTGAGGTATCAGCCTTGGCTAGAAGCTCTAGCGGATTCAGCGAACGAATTTATGGATACACTGATATCGTTGGCTACCTCAACTCCAGATATTGCAAAGCTGTATTCCACAATAGACCCATCCTTACCCGTTGAGTCCTATGAAACAGCTCGTCATCGAATCATTGGAAGGTCCGACAATGAGCTCTCCTCGCTCATTCCAAGCTGGTCTTCAAGGCACTTGTCCCGTGAACTCGACGTCGAAGACTTACTTGCTCTGTTTTCCCGTCCTCCCCTTTGGATACGCGTACAAAAGGGAGACCGCGAGTCCATCGCGACCCATCTGAGTGCCGGGCTTTCCCAAAGCGCTCAACGTCCTGCCGCGCACGAATCAGTTCCTGATGCGATTCGCTGCCCTCCCGACTTTCCGGTCCAAAACTGTGACGACTATAAGAATGGAAATATTGAGATACAGGATATCAGTTCTCAGGTACTCCTTCGCCTCATCGATCCCCAGCCCACCGGAGACTGGTTCGACGCCTGCGCGGGTGCAGGTGGAAAATCACTACAATTGGCACAGCTAGTGGGCTCGAACGGCCGAGTGTTCGCCTACGATCCTCGCCCTAGAGTGCTGGACGAGCTGATCCAAAGGTCTAAGCGTGCGGGATTTCACAATATTTCTGTGATTAGGCAAATACCGACCGGTAGACGCTTCAATGGAGTCCTTGTCGACGCTCCTTGCTCGGGTTCGGGAACCTGGCGCCGCCACCCGTACCTGATGCGCCAGACAAAGGAGAAGGAGGTTATGGACGCAGCGGAAAAGCAGTTTGCCTTGCTCAGCGAGTATGCGGCGTTTGTGAAACCAAACGGCCAGCTAGTTTATTGCACGTGTTCGCTTTCCCGATTTGAGAACCAAGAGGTGGCCCGACGATTCCTTGAAAACCATTCCGAATTCGAACACAGCCCACTAGCCAGCAAGTTCGGGCTCTCCGAGAATGGATGCGGCATTACGGTCTACCCGAAGGACTTT
>CALDFV010000173.1 GCA_937942145.1 uncultured Opitutaceae bacterium | reverse complement strand
TCATCGTAAACCCTCGCAGTGAAGTTCCTATACCACTTTCATCGATTTCCAATTTGAGAGTAAGAGAAGGGCCGAACGAAATACGACACTTGGATCAGCAACGCGGTGCGGTCATTTCTGCGAATGTAAATGGGATTGATCTCTCGGAAGCGTCTTTGTTAATCGAGGATGCCTTGTTAAAGTTGGAGTTGCCGCCTGGTTTTGACTATGATGTGACGGGTCAGGCGGCAGAGATGAAGCACTCAATTGACAGTTTGATGTTCGCGTTAGCCTTGGCGCTTTTCCTGGTTTACATTGTTATGGCCAGCCAGTTCGAGTCGCTGATCCATCCATTCATTATTCTTTTTACGGTACCTCTCGCGATCATCGGGGTCGTTATCGTTCTCTTCCTCGGAGGATGGTCGCTCAATATCCTTGTATTCATCGGACTGATTATGCTCGCAGGCATCGTCGTGAACAACGCCATCGTACTGGTCGACTACATCAATAACTTACGTCGGGGTGGAATGGAAAAAGTGGAGGCGGTAAAGACGGCTGCGCAAGCGCGTTTCCGTCCTATCCTAATGACTACGATGACGACCGTCTTAGGGCTTATTCCGATGGCGCTTGGACTGGGGGAAGGTTCGGAGATTAGAGTGCCCTTAGCTATCACCGTAATTTCAGGCCTGACAACTTCAACATTCCTAACGCTTATTGTCATTCCCTCAGTCTACCTCCTGGTAGACTATAAAAAAATCGAGGTAGAGTCGGAAGAAATGGCAGAGGAATTAGGGAGAGGAGCGGCTCTGGAGGTTTAAAAATCGGATCGTGGATAAGTCGAAATACAGTTTTCTGCCATCGCTCTCGGTCAATCGGCCGATTACAGTTATGATGGGGCTGCTTACGATTCTCGTGCTTGGAGTGATTGCCTATACTCGGATCAAGGTGGAGCTTTTCCCAAGCGGAATGGAGGAGAAGCGTCTCTATGTTCGGGCGGACTATCCTGACTCTACTCCGTTGGATACGCTAGATAAGGTTGTTGAGCCAATGGAGGATATTCTGGGTACGGTTACAGGTATCGATCGAGTTCATACGCGTGCCTATTCAACGTCTGGAAGGGCTTATATCTACTTCCATAATAGCGTCAACATGGACGACGCCTATGATGATATCAAGGACCGTATGGATCGTGTCTTAGTCGAGATGCCTGAGGAAGTGGAGCAGATCCGCGTATACAAGCACGACTCCGATGATGAGGAAATCCTTTTCGCTTCCATGACGTTGGGAGAAAATATCGACAATCCTGAGTTTTTTATAGAGCGCTATTTCGCCCCCGCCCTACAACGAATCGACGGAGTGGGGGAGGTTGATATCCATGGAGACAACCGGCGGGAAATACGAATTTCTTTGGACCAAGAGAAACTGCGGTCCCACAATGTTGATGTCTTTGAACTTTCCAGACGTTTGCGAGACCAGAACTTGAACCTAAGCGCCGGCCGGGTAGTGGAAGGGGGACAGGAATACATGGTTCGCTCAGTTGGACGGATCGAAGATCTGAGCGATCTTGAAAATTTTATCGTAGACAAAGAGAAAGGTGTTCGGCTGGCAGACTTGGGGGAGGTCTATATAAGCAAGCTGGAGAGTTCGGGGACCTGGCGATTGGAAGGAGGGCGCGCCTATGGCATTGAAATTAAGCGTTCTGGGGAGGCGAACATTGTGGATATTTGCGAACAGGTGAACAAGGTATTCAATCGTTTCACCAATTCCAAGCGGTGGGAAGGAATTCAAATTCGCGTATTTAAGGATCAGGGAAAGCATATTCTTCAGTCGATTGAAAATTTGAAAATGTCGGCAATCTGGGGAGGCATTTTCTCATTTATTGTACTAGTCGCATTTCTACGATCGCTAAAGATTACTCTGACGATCAGCCTATCTATTCCGTTGTCACTTTTGTGTTCGGTGATCGTGTTGTACTTCATGGACTGGACTCTGAATATTCTCACAATGATGGGTCTTCTGATTTCAGTTGGTCTTGTCGTTGACAACGCCATTGTCATGGTGGAGAACATACATTCAAAGCGGGAACGTGGGCTGAATCCAACGGAGAGCGCTTTGGCGGGGGCTAGTGAAATCTCGTTAGCGATCACCATGGCTACGTTGACAACCATGGTGGTGTTCATCCCATTGCTATTGATGGACGCGGGAGGGGAAATCCGTTTCTATTTTTATCGTATTGGAATTCCGGTGATTGCCTCATTGGGCGCATCACTGGGAATTGCGCTTTTACTAATTCCTTTAGCGACTAAGACTTTTTCTCCTAAGCTCGTAAAGCCCGCGAGTGAAAGAAAGGCGGGTAAGCTGAGCGGAATTTATCAGTCGCTCCTGCAGTATTCGTTGAACGACAAAGGACTAGCGATGCTTGTGATTATCATTCTAGTCGGGGGTTCCTTTTATCCGGTTTACGATCAGTGGATCGACCGTCGTGGAGGGAGTAGCGATGCTAGTGTGATTAGCATAAGCTTCTCACTTCCCGCTGGGGTGCAAAAGGAACAGGTAGGTGAATGGGTGGATTATGTAGAAGACTTCTTAGAGGAAAATCGCGAACAGTATGACTTCGATTCTTACTCCTCCTATCACAGCTATGCTTCGATGTATGTGCGCATGAACATGAGGCAAGAGTCCTTGAACTGGTATCAGGTAGCGTTTCGCTGGGCTAGAGATCTTGTTGGAATGGGACCACCCAAGCCTATGACACGAGCAGACGTCATGCGCGATGTTGCGGAGCGACTGGAGATGCCTCCAGGACTGACAATGCGCTATGGTTACAAGAGCAGGGGTTCAAGTGATCCAACACGGTCGTTCTATTTGTATCTCTATGGAGATGATACCGAAACTCTTTATGGTTTGAGTGAGGAGGTGGCTCGACGATTGGAGTCGATTCCAGAGTTAGTGGCGATCGATATGGATTTGGAGGAAAATGTTCAGGAGCTGAATATCCAGCTAGATCGCGAACAGGCTCAAAAGCTGGGGATAAGCACGAGAGATGTTTCCAATGGAATTTCTGCGGCGATGCGGGGATCTTCTGTCGGTCGTTTCTACACAGAGGATGGGCAGGAAATTAATATCGAGGCTCGATTAAGAGAAGAAGACCGGGAGTCGCTGGATGAATTGAGTCGGATTAGTTTCCTCTCAAGTAGTGGAACGGAGGTTCCTTTAGAGTCAATTTCGTCGTTAAGTTTTCGGGATTCTACCTATTCTATAAGGCGCGACGATCGAAAAACATCCATGCGGATCAAAGCGATGATGGATACTGATGATCTTCGTGTTACCAACGCCAAAATTCAGGGGCTCATGGAAGGTTTTGAAATGCCAAGAGGTTACCGATGGGATCGAGGTAGTTCCTCTTACCGGATCGATAAGGAGGGTCAGGATGTCAATTTTGCCTTGGCGATGATATTCATCTTCGTTCTGTTTCTAATGGGTATTCTCTTTGAGTCCTTTATCATGCCGATGGCGGTGATAGCGACCGTACCCATGGCAGGTGTAGGGGTAGTTTGGATGCTGATTGCGACGGGGACGGCCTTCGATCGCATGGCAAGTGTGGGAGCCATGATTCTGATCGGGATCGTAGTGAACAATGGAATCGTGCTTATAGACCTGGCTCAGAGGCTCATGAAAGAAGGACTTGCTCGAAACGAAGCGTTGCTAGAAGCTAGTCGTCGACGCTTTCGACCCATATGGATCACTTCGCTCACCACGATATTCGGTATGATACCAATGGCCATTGGCGGGTCGAAGCTTATGGACATGTCGTATTCCCCGTTGGGACGCGTGATTATTGGAGGTCTAATGGTATCAACCTTTTTAACGCTGATCGTGGTCCCGCTTTTTTACGCGTTGCTCGATGATCTACGTAATTGGTTTACGAGTACGGTCAAAGGAATCTTGACCCCTAGTCGGAAGATTGTGGAAGAAGCGAGCTAATGAGGCGCCTTGAGTCCCAAGACGAGTCTATCGTTATGGATTCTGGAAAGCTCCGTCTTCGAGCCGACTCACGCCAAGAGGATTTCCATCCTTGAGCTCTTGAGGAAGAAGAGATTGGGGACTGTCTTGATAGGCGATTAGTCGGGTGAATCGGGTGATGGCATGCGTGCCGACAGAAGTGCTTCGTCCATCTGAAGTGGCAGGAAAAGGACCCCCATGAACCATGGAGTGGCAAACTTCGACCCCGGTGGGGAAGGAATTGTAGACAATCCGTCCCACTTTTCGCTCTAAAATCGAGACCACTTCGCTGTATTCAGAAATATCCTCGTCTGTGGCGTGCAGCGTTCCGGTCAGTTGTCCCACAAAGTTCTCGAGTAGGCGTATCAATTCAGATTTGTCAGTCCAACGAACCAGGGTGGTTCCCGGACCAAAGATTTCATGGCTGAGAGATTCGTCGTCAAGGAAGGTTGATCCATTCACTTCGAAGACAGCCGTTGTCCCGAGACAAGCCCCATCAGATCTTTTCTGCGCGTTTGCGACATGGGTCGTTACGCGACTATTGTTCTTTAGATGATTCACACCGTCGCAGTAGGCGTTCCGGATGGTGGCATTGAGCATCACCTGCGCCGCGGTTTCCTTCATTTTATGGACGAAGTCTTCGATGAATGCGTCTCCTTCGGGGCTCTTTTTGATGAACACGATCCCAGGATTCGTACAGAACTGTCCGACTCCCATGGTTGCAGATACATGAAGCCCACTCGCTATAGTGTCAGCGCGGTTAGCGAGGGCCTGCGGTAGTAGTATTACGGGATTGACGCTACCCATTTCAGCATAGACGGGAATGGGTTCGCTGCGCTCGGAAGCAATTCTCATGAGAGCCGTTCCTCCGGCGGTCGATCCGGTAAAGCCCACAGCTTTGATCGCGGGATGAGACACAAGTGCAGATCCCACTGAGCGACCTCCACCAAAAAGAAGGCTAAAGACGCCGTCGGGCATTTCGGTTTGCTGAGCTGCTTTCTGAATAGCGCGAGCTACTAGCTCAGCGGTCCCTGAGTGCGAGGAATGGGCTTTAACGATGACGGGGCACCCTGCAGCTAAAGCGGAAGCGGTGTCGCCTCCCGCAGTGGAGAAAGCTAGGGGAAAATTGCTTGCGGCAAAAACCACCACAGGGCCTACGGGTCGTTGCATAGACCGAATGTCGGGTTTGGGTAGCGGAGCCCGATCGGGGATAGCGGTATCGATTCGAGGCTGAGCCCATGAACCCTCTGCGGCAACATTAGCGAAAAGCCGGAGCTGGCCAGTGGTTCTTCCCGTTTCGCCCTTAATTCGAGCTTCTGGCAAACCGGTCTCCTGCACTGCTCTCTGAGTGAGGGTATCGCCGAGCGCTTCGATTTGGGAGGCAATTTCGTTGAGGAATTCGGCTCGTTGAGCACCACTCTTCTTGGAATAGCTGAGAAAGGCGGTTTGGGCGAGAGCGGCCGCGGTTTCGACTTCAGCGCTTGTGGCGCTAATGAAAGGGGGCTCAATTTCGTTTCCAGTTGAAGGGTCGATGGCTTTTACCGATTCGGTGCCACCAGCGGCTTCGCTAAATCCGAGTATTGAGTTTCCTTTGATTTGAATCGCTTCGTCAACGGGCATGATTGTCTTGGTTTTTATGGGTGCAGTTGCAAATTGAAATTTGTATCTGAAAAGGGCGGATAGTATTCAATCGGTCGCGAAGATCCACTGAATTCCAGTTTTGAGGCAACAAAAGTTAGAGGACGGGAACTCCTAGATCCTCATGGTGGATACCCACTTTGGACATTATGGCATGGGGCATCTCGCGCTGGATGAGATCATAGACGAGTTTGCTCCGGCGTACCCGCTCTTGAGTCAAGTTGAGGGCTAGGGTCTCATGCTGTTTCCCATAGGGATAGATGTCGGTTGAATTTCGGAGTCCAAGCTTTACGTAGATTGGCGCGGAGAACTGTATCATATCGGGTGTCTCGAAGTGACGGACGTATCCCCCGAGCCCATCCGGCGCCTCTATGTATACGTCCAGTGGTACCTTGATTGCCTGTCTAATTGCGCTGAGCTGGGCCGTGGAAAGATCGGTTGATACATTAATGGTGTTCGCACCAATCTCCTCGAGAAGCTTACATGAGGCTGGGTTGGCGGGCGCCAGAATTGCAGAGGACTTTACGATCAGGTTAGAAGGCAGATCGCCTTTGTCGCGCAACTGCTTGATGATTTGAATCAATCCCAAGTCTGCGATGAGAAAGGATCGTATTCCCAGGTCACAAGCCCGAAAGACATCGTCCAGGCTGTAACGAATCTGTTCCGCGCCACGAACCTGCCATTGGATTAATTTGCCAACCGGCGCATTCCACAGTCCGCCCACATCGAAGTTGGCCCGTGGTGTTGTAAATAGGCAGACTTCGATATTCCGCTCTGCCCCGAGACTTGCGAACGCCTTGATTTGGGCGTCGCTTAGCATTTGAATGCCGCTTCCCTGGCTGATCCTGTGTACGGGGCATCCAATTCTATCGGCTTCGTCTAGGATGAGCTGAAACGCTTCAGGGGTTTCAGTACTGGGTATTTCAATACGGTATTGGGCGCCATCGCTAAAAGACTGGAACGAAGCGACATTTGAATCACCGATTGGTAGGCCAAGACTCTTAAGGGCGTCGATCGACTTTTTCATGATGTGTTATCGGATAGGGTGTCTGTATGGGCGAATTCTATAGCCCGAAAGTCAGAAAGGTTTTCCGGGAAACGTTGATGATTTGGCTTTTGCTTACCTCGCTCTGCAAACCTTGAATTGCCATCGTCCCTCCAACAAGTCGAGCTAAGAGACATTCCTTAGTCTGACTCCACTCCCTGAACCTAAAACGTTGAGTTTTTTTGATCGAGTCCCTGAAAAACGTGTCTGAATTTTCGATGAACCCAATCCCTGTGATATGAGTGTCTATCATATGTCTGCTTCTAATTTGATTGAGCATTCCCAATTTCCGCTAGATTGATAGTATCATTCGATGAATCAAGTTTTTATGCGAAACCGAATTGCCCATACCTATCCTTCTAGAAGTTTACATGGATCCATTGTCCATGAACTTGGAATCAAGATAGTCTCGGGCGCCTATCCACCCGGATCGACCCTGCCCATCGAGGACGAATTGCGCGAAGAGTTGAACGTAAGTCGCAACGCGCTCCGTGAAGCGATCAAAGTTTTATCCGCTAAAGGATTGCTGAAAGTGAAAACCCGTACCGGGACCTGTGTTCAGCCCCGCGAGAACTGGCATTTGACAGATCCGGATGTCCTGGCTTGGTCGATGAGTGGTGAGGTTGACCACAAGGTGATAACGTGGCTGACTGAATTTCGAAAAGCGATTGAACCGCCCGCTGCTGAAATGGCAGCCGAGAGAGCGACCCAGAGTGAGCGGGAAGGCATTCGGCTTTGCATGAAAGAACTGGAAGCTACTTGTGATCAATTTGACGCCGGCGAATGTTCGATGGAGACTTGTATTGATGTGGATATGGCGTTCCACGAGTCGATATTCTCAGCATCGGGCAACCCGTTTTTGAAAACGGTGACGGCTAACATTGGGGCAGCGCTGGCCCGGAGTCGTACAGTGACCGACAGTGTTCCTGGAGCGATGAGACGGTCGCTTTCAGCCCACCGAAAGGTGGCGTTAGCTGTGATTGAAGGAAGGGCGGCTGATGCCAGAACCGCGATGATCGAACTATGCGAGGCGGTCGCGGATGATGTTCAGACTGCGATGGGTGATATCCCGGAAATAGTGGAGTAAAGTTAGGAAAAAATCCTCCCAGAATAAGTCTTTGATCGCTTTTGTCGGGAACATCGGTCTTGTTTTGCCCTCGAATTATGAATCCGTATGGCTTTGAAAACCGTACTGAGGCCTAGTCATTACAGATTTCGACTCCCATTAAATATATGAAACTACAGTCCTTTCTGGCTGCCGCGTTGGCAGCTTTCTTATTTTGCTCAAATCTGCATAGCCAAACGCTGCAACTCGAATCGACGAAGGCGATTGAAGACCAGACGGCTCAGATCGGTGGAGATCCTGTGGAGATTGATCTCTCAGAGTTTTTTGAAATCGAGGGAGTCACGGGCCAGATCGTTGAAATGAAATTCGATGAAGGGGCTGTGAATATTGAAATGTTGCCCGATGTCGCTCCACTTAACGTCGAGAATTTCCTTAGCTACGTTGATGACAACACGTTTGATAAAACGGTGATTCACCGGTCAATCGCCGATTTTGTAATTCAAGGGGGAAGTTTTACCGCGACACTCCCGATAGAATCGGTGGTTACCAGAGATCCCGTGGTGAACGAATTCAGCCTGTCGAATCTGAGAGGCACGCTTTCGATGGCGAAACTTCCTGATCAGCCTGATAGCGCTACCAGTGGCTACTTTATTAACATGGCCGATAATTCGAATATCCTGGATACACAAAACGGTGGATTCACCGTTTTCGCCCGCGTCATTGGATCTGGAATGGATATTGCGGATGCGATTCATGCGATTCCGACCTATACGCTTACGTTGGATAATAGCGGATTCCCTTATGAAGACTTTCCATTGGGTGGTAACGCAAGTGATGACATTACCGTTGATTTCATGGTTGAACTAGAGACCGCCAGACGCGTGACGGCGCTTCCAAATTCTGACGGTAATCCTTCTATGGTATCCTTCGCGGCTACCAGTTCCGCTCCAGAAATCGCTGACGCCTCTTTCGATGGGTCAATGCTCTTTGTTACGCCGGGTGGAGCAGGTTTGGGATCCACAACGATCGTGGTTACAGCGACCGACACAAACGGGAACGAAGTTTCAGACGAGTTTGTGGTCGAAGTGCAACCGGTCGCTCCTTTCTTTAAGTCCCAGCCGATGCCAAGAGCGGTAGAGGTTGGACGGCCGGTTACCCTGTCGGCTGAAGTGGAGTCCGTTTTGGCGGCTACTTATCAGTGGAACCTAGATGGTGCTCCCATTACTGGAGCGACTGAGTCGACTTACACAATCGCTTCGTTCTCGAATTCGGATGCCGGAGAATACACGCTTAGTGTCACCAACTCTGAGGGGACTAGTGTTTCTTCTGCAGCAATGCTGACTGCGATTGAGGCGTCCGCTCGACTGATCAATATTTCGACTCGAGGGATTGCTCGTTCTGGGGAATCGGCCATGATTGTTGGCTACTTCCTAAGTGGCGCATCGGGTGAAAAGGAGATGATCATTCGCGCGATTGGGCCGGACTTGCTAAATAGAGGGATTGAAGGAGCAATGCTAGATCCTCAAATTCGATTGCTGTCGGTTGGTGGAGGTGGTGTGAGTTTAGCTAACGATAATTGGGAAAATGGAAACGATCTCGAATATTTAACTGAATTGATGCCTCGTTCCGGAGCTACTGGGCTGATGGATGGAAGTAAGGATTCCGTTATCGTTGGTTCATTTCCAATTTCTGGATACACTGCACTGATTGGTCCGAATGTTGGAGAGGCAGATGGCATTGTTTTGGCGGAAGCGTTTGATGCTGACGAAGATCGATTGAATAGCGATGTTCGGCTATTCAATATCGCGACGCGAGCTGAAGTAGGCGTTGGAGATGATGTGCTTATTGCCGGTTTCTGGGTGGTAGGAGGAGAAAAGGCAAATCTCCTTGTAAGAGCGATTGGCCCTGGCTTAGCAAAAGATGGTGTTCAAAATGCGATTTCAGATATTGAATTGAGAGTAGTAGATGGTGCCGGAAACACTGTGGGCGCGTCTGATGACTGGGGTGATTCCCTTTATAGGGATTCACTGGTTCGCGAAATGATTGGAGCAGGTGCGATTGTTCCAGATGAAGGTAGTAAAGA
This sequence comes from uncultured Opitutaceae bacterium, assembly GCA_937942145.1. GTDB lineage: Bacteria > Verrucomicrobiota > Verrucomicrobiia > Opitutales > Opitutaceae > Pelagisphaera. The sequence continues at coordinate 11,137 of CALDFV010000173.1, read as the reverse complement.
TGCAGCAACGATTGTCACTCTTGATCCAGGCGGGTACTCCGTGGTCGTTAGTGGAGTCGGCGGCGAAACAGGAGTTGGCCTCGTTGAAGTATTCGAAATTCGCTAGTTAAAATAGCGGCGAATTGTCTAGCCTTCAAAAAAGGTCGAGCTGCTCCTGGTTCTCAACCGCTTTCTTCGAATCGTTGGCGAAAGTTGAAAATGGCTCCAGAAGTGGATTGAGCTTTTTAAGTTGCTCGTGAAGCGCCCTAGCGAAATAGGGGGCATTGGCTTCGTTGGGGCAGTGAGTAAATATAAATGGCTTCTTCCCATCTAGTATCCACTTATTGATGATGGGAGCCCATTCCTTTAGCCATGGTTGGTTTGAGGATGGGTCGTTCTTGCCGACCAGCCTTAGAAAGGGATGTTGGCCCAGCGCTGACTTTCGCACGGGAGTTTGCGGTTTTCTGGATTGCGCCGCGACTTCATCCTCGTCTGCAGGTTCGCTGGCAAAAAGGGGGCGACTGTCGAATATGACCTTGTCCATACCTAGCCGTTGGAGCAAGTCGTCCAACATTTGCTCGTTTTCGGATTTATCGTACCAGGTGACATGCCGAGGTTCGACAGCGTATTGAAAGTTCGATGGCAAGGATTCGAGGTAGCTTTCGAGGACCTTGAAGCTATTGCTGTTGAAGGAAGGAGGAAGTTGGAGGAAACTCGGCCCGAGTCGCTCTCCATGATCGAGAACTTCGAGCACTTTGAGAAAAGAATTCGTTTCCTCCTTCGCGTCCACAAGTCGACGCTCATGCGAAATAGCCTTCGGAAATTTCGGACAGAACTGAAACCCGGGCCCGGTTTCGGCCATCCATCGCTCAAGGTTGCTCGAAGGAGGGATGGCGTAAAACACAGAGTTCGCCTCTACGGTATTGAAAATCTTGGCGTATTCCCGCAGCGATTCGTTCGGTTCAACATTCCGATCGAAAACGGACCCTAACCAGTCGCGGCAGGTCCAGACGGGACAGCCAATATGGTAGGATACGGGAGCAGGCATATGAGTCGACCGATTGGCGTGTTTAGAATCTCAGCCTTTGCCGTAGACTTTGTCCGGGTCAAATAGAGGTTCACCTCCATCGTAGACAAGCTCTTTAGAATCGGCGTCCAGCTTTCGATAGAAGCAAGACTTGTATCCGTTGTGGCAGGATGCGCCTTTTTCTCCAATGTCCGCTTTGCAAAGAATGACATCCTGGTCGCAATCGGTGCGAAGCTCTCGAAGCTTTTGAACTTGGCCCGAGGATTCGCCTTTCACCCAGAGTTTTCCGCGTGACCGACTGAAATAGGTGACCTTCCCCGTTTCGATGGTGAGTTCGAGCGCTTCTTTGTTCATGAAGGCGAACATGAGGACCTCGTTGGTATGCACATCGGTCGTAATGCAAGGGATCAGCCCATTCTCGTCGAATTTTGGCTGAAGCGCTAAACCTTTTTCGATTTCTTCCTTGGAAGACCTTTCGTGTAGACAGCTCTGTGACATAGTCGGAAGAATGAATCGAAGAGAATCTTCGCTGTAAAGCCAATGATGCGTGTTCGCGCTTAAGTTTCAGGCGAAGTCAAATCTGTCGCATAGCTCACCCAAATGAGATACCGTATTATCGTCTCCCTCCGTAGATTCATTCTCGAGTGCAAAACGCACGGCCTGCCAGCCAGCATTTCGGGCTCCGAGAACATCTTGTTTGTAGTGGTCTCCTACGTGGAGAATATGGCCTGGTTTAATGCTTAGCGAGTTAGCCGCGTAATCAAAAATGCCTCGGTCTGGCTTTTCGGATCCGATCTCGCTCGAACTAAAGATGTGGGAAAACCGGTCGTGCAACCCGTGGTCATGAAGAACCGATCGAACGCGTACATCCCAATTCGTTAGCAATACGAATGGGGTTCCCTGGCGGTCTAAAAAGTCGAAGAGGTCGCATGCGCTTTCGTTTAGTCTCCATCGACTTCCTTTAGCAAACTCCTGCCATAGGGCTTCGAATACGGTCTCGAAATTATCGGGTAGCGAAGTTAGCCGCTGGATTGACTCGGCAACCACCGTTTTCCAATAGGCACGTTCCCGACCTTCAGGATTGGCGATGGAGCGGTTCTTTTTGATCTTTTTGAACGAAGCGTGGAAGGCCTGTTCCAAATGGCTTGAATCAAGCAATAGCTCGTGTGCCGCAAGCACCTCTTGGTAGATCGCTCCGACCGAAGGTTTGGGAAAAAGGAGTGTTCCCGCGGCGTCGAACGAAATCGCTTCAACGAGTTTGGACACGATCAATGTCCCCCCAATTTTCGTAGCAGGTCGTAGGAGTAGATTCCGGTGTTGTGCCCGTCGGAGAAATGGAATCGAAAGGCGTAGCTGCCAACCGGTGTCCACGATTCGATTTCGACTTGCGAGTGGTTCTTCCCTGCCTCGCCGCCATATTGCGTGCCAAAGATGTCCTTTTCCCCAGACACTGAAGCGCTGGGAGAATTGGCCCGGAGTTTCGGCGAGTCGATGTAGCTCTCTTCGCCATCTTCCCAAGCGATCGCGAGTTCGGAACCAATCAGCTGCATGTTTTTCGGTGGAATCATTGTCAGGAAGCTAAGACTTGAATTCAGATTTTCAATGCCGGGCTTCATATCGAACCGCGGAAATCAGGGACTAATTCCTTTGATCCCTTTTAGATTCTGCGATTTGGAAGTGGGGCGGTAAAAAGCCCGCTAAAGAAAGGCCCATTCACAAATTGTTCATATATAAGATGGGTCAAGGTGGCGAAAGATTTTGACAAGGTGGGGAGAAGTGGGGAATTTTGGGGAACTTTTCTAGGAATCTCATAAAATTCACCCATGTCATCCCACGCCAGAATGATCTACGTTGGCCAACACCAGCGTAACTTGGATTCGAAGAGTCGCTTAGCGATTCCTTCGAAGTGGCGATTTGATGGAGATTCAGATGATGGATATTTGGCACTGCCTGATCCCAGTGGTTGCATTCTAGTACTTCCGCCGCAGCAGGCGGCAAAGCTGTACGATAAAATTGAAGCGCAGCAGCTAAGTGACGAGGACGCTCAGGAGCTGCAGGATAAAGTATTTTCACAAGCTACTTTTTTTAGCTGTGACAAGCAAGGACGGATCAATTTGCCGGAGGATCTCCTAGTACATTCTGGAATTGAAAAAGAGGCGATCCTGGTAGGGCGCATGGTTAACTTCCGGATTTGGAGCCCTGAAAGATGGGCAAACATCGATCCCAAATCGAACAATGAGGATTTGGGCAAACTAATGAAGCGAGCTAACTGGTAGAGGAGGGGTTCACGCATGATAAAGAGACGAAACTCAATAATTTCATCGATCTTCGGATTTACATCCGACCGCCTAAGTCGAGGTGATGGGATAGGTCGACTCCAGCTTTTTGGAATGAGTGGAACCTTCGGCCACGGAGTTGAGCGCCACCGCGACAATTGGGAGATTGGTGATCCGGCTCCTGACAAAGTGACGGTTCGTAAGAGCATGAAAGACCTGGCCAACCAACGGAGGTCCGAAGCGAGCGATCGAATTACTGAGCAGAGGGAAAAAGGCTTCTATGATTTCAATTTTAGATAGCTTCCTTTCAAACGCGCCGATGGAGGGTCACGTTCCAGTACTTTCGCAAGAAACGCTGACTTTTCTCGATCCCAAAGACGGAGGGGTCTATCTGGACTGCACCTTCGGTGGTGGAGGCCACACGCGGATGATCCTAGAAGCGGCCGACACAAGCGTTGTTGCCATGGATCAAGACCCGCAAGCAATCGAACGAGCGGAGCAATTTACTCAAGAATTTGGCGATCGATTTCAGTTTCGCCGCATGAATTTCGCAAATCTGGAGAATTTAGAAGAGGGGCCCTTCGACGGCATCCTATTCGACTTTGGAGTCTCCTCTTTTCAACTTGATCAGTTAGATCGTGGCTTTTCCTTTAGAGGAGAAGCTCCCCTTGATATGCGAATGAATCCGGAAACGGGGATTTCAGCTGCTGACTGGCTCGCGTCTGCGAGTCGGCGAGAGCTGATACAAGCAATCCGCGTTAACGGAGAAGAAAAAAACTGGCGGCGCATCGTCGACGCTATCATCGAAGCCAGGACCCAGTCACCACTCAAGTCCACCCAAGACCTGTCGGAACTTATCCTATCCTGCACTCCGGCAAGGCTGCGTTTTGCTTCGAAAATCCATCCCGCTACGAAAACCTTCCAAGGGATTCGAATAGCGGTCAATAACGAGATCGATGTCATCGAAGTCGGACTCCCAGCTGCGTTCAAGCGGTTGAAGCCAAATGGCAGATTGTGTGTGATTAGCTTTCATTCGTTGGAAGATCGAATCGCAAAGAATCTGTTTCGGCGATGGGCGGGACGACCGGAGCCGGGAGATAATCGGCCCCAGGACATGCGTGAAGTAAAGGCGGAGTTGCTTACCCGCCGCCCAGCAGTAGCCGGCGATACGGAAGTCGCGGTAAATTCGCGGAGTAGATCCGCGAAACTCAGAGCGCTAAGGAAGGCGGAGTCGTAAGGCATGATAACCACCAACACAATAAGGAGTAGCAGGATAATGAATAACAGTATTACACTTAAAGAAGCGCTGAATCGTCAATTTGTGGCCTTGACCACACATTTGCCATTGGAAAGTGGTGCATTTGAATACAAAAGGAGCGAGGCAATCGGCTCGAATAAACCATCAATTTCGTTCAAGTCATTCGAGAGAGCGTATCCGGTATTTCAGGATTCGTCTTCGTCGACTTTGGAAGCCAGATGAATCGGAAATCAAATAATTCCCGCAAGGCTAATCGAATTCTGAATCGCCTGATTCTTTATTCCTTGACCTCACTAGCCCTCGTCGGAGGGTTCGGCGTTTTGACCGTTTGGATGCGGCACCAGACGTCGCAAACGGCGAACCGGCTTCACGCGATCGAGCAAAAGATTGTAGAAGAGCGTCGATCGCTTTCCCAATTAGATGTCCAACTGGCGATAGCGATGTCGACAGATCGGCTCATGGACTTGAACCGAAAACTCAATCTGGATCTTCGGGAACCCGTTTATACTCAGATTGTACACGTAACGGAGAACGTTGAATCGCGGTTGTACGAAAAGAGCGCGAATAGCGTTATCACCGCATCCCTTTCTACAGGTAATTAGTGGCTAATGGCGAAGAGCTTTGCTCCAAGAATAAGATTCTGGACGCTCGCTTTGTGTATTCTTTTTGGATACGGGGCGATAGGGTATCGTCTAGTCAAATTGCACGTAGTTGATGCCCCTCGACTGACCAAGGAATTGCAAAACAGCCGGTATCGGGTGATTCCTCTAAATTCGAGAAGAGGGGATATTTTCACCTATGATCTCAATGGTGGAAAGGAATTGTTTGCGACCAGTCAAACGCTGCTGGAAGTAGGAATTGATCCTACACTGTTGAAGGAAAAGGACTTGGGTAAGCTTTCCAAGCTAAGTCTGCTGCTGGGGAAGGAACTATGGGATGTAGAAAAAGGGTTCGGCGTAGTTGAAAACCGATTGCCTGAGAGTCAAAAATCGGGTCGAGAAAGATGGCGGTTATTGGCGAGGAGGATTGACGAAGCAACCTACGAGAAAATCGTAGATTTAGAGATCTCCGGGTTGTATGGAACGCGGAAATACGAGCGGGTATATCCTAAGAAATCGCTAGCTTCCCATGTGGTCGGACTCGTTCGGCGGGATGGCGAATCCGTATTCGGGATAGAGAAAGAGTTTGATTTCTACCTGAGTGGGCAGCGTGGCTGGCGTGAGTCAGAAGTTACGGCAGGCCAGGAAATGGCGCAATTTAGAAGACGTTATGTCCCGGCGAGGGACGGTATGAGCCTGGCCTTGTCGATTGACTCGTATGTGCAGCACCAGATCGAGGCGGAACTCGATTTAATAGCGGAAGAGTACCAGCCAGAATCAGCGTGTATCATTGTTTCCGATCCGTATAGCGGATTCCTGTTAGGTCTCGCAAATTACCCGACGTTTGATCCTAACCACTACACGAAATTCGATCAATCGAGCCATAAGAATCGAGCGATGACTGATCCGATCGAACCAGGTTCAACCTTTAAGATCGTTGCCGCGAGCGCTGCTTTGGAGGAGAAAGTGGTAGATATTTACTCGGAGTTTGACTGTTCGCTTCCGACACTGATGATGCCAAATGGCTATGTCGCAAAACTGCCAAAAGACTGGAAGACTTTTGGAGTTCTCTCGGTTGAGGGAATCGTTACCTATTCGTCGAATCGCGGGGCTGCCCACTTAGGAACGCTTGTGGGCTCAGAAAAGTTCTACGAGTATGTAAGAAGATTTGGATTTGGCGAAAGGACAGGCCTGGACATCGGAATTGAATCCAGAGGGATTCTTCACCCCGTTCGCAATTGGGATGGGCTGACGCTTTCACGAATGACGATGGGCCACGCCATATCGGCGACACCCTTACAGATTCACTATGCTATGGCGTCGGTGGCGAATGGAGGTTTGCTAATGCGTTCTCAAGTGGTTTCCCGGATATTGGATACCGAAAACAAGGAGGCGGTGACCTATGGCCCGATGGTGAAGCGACGCGTCATTTCAAGTGAAACGGCCAGGACCCTGTCTCAGCTTCTCGTTAAGACCGCTTCTTCTGGAGGGACGGCCCATGGGGCGTTCATTTCGGGCTACCGTGTTGCCGGGAAAACGGGTACTGCCCAAAAGATCGTTGATGGGCGGTACTCTTCCCATCATCACGTCGGCTCATTTTCCGGATTTTTCCCTGCAGATGACCCCAGTGTGGTAATTACTGTGATTGTTGACGGATCAAGGACCGATATGCCGGTGTCAGGAAGTGGAACGGCCGTGCCCTCTTTCAGGCGCATAGCAGAGAAGCTGATTCCCTACTATGCGATATCACCTAGAGAAGAGAGCACAGCCTTTGCGCTGAGTGGGAGACTAGCTCCGGTGGAAACAAGCAATTGATTCTAGGGAGATGGGCAAATTGAGAAGTCGACCGGCACTGGAGCAATATAAGATTGGGTGTCGAATGGAAAAACTGAAGAAAATGAGTGGCAGTGGGAAGAGCCTAAGTAAGTTGATAAGGAAAAGTGGGGCCAAATTAAAGCGGGGTTCTCCTGACCCGATTGTGACTCGACTGGTGATCGACAGTAGACGGGTTACGCCTGGGAGCCTGTTTTTCGCTCTTCCCGGACTCAGGCAGGACGGCAGCGCGTTTATTGATGAGGCTCTTCGAAGAGGGGCTGTCGGTGTCGTTTCGAGCGAACCTCGACGGTTTGGGAATTCGAAAGCGGTATTCGTCCAAGCGGATGATCCGCGTCTGACTTTAGCAAAGGTAGCGAGGCGTTTTTTTGGCAAGCCTGACAAGGACATCGATTTATTTGGAATAACGGGTACGAATGGGAAAACTACGGTATCCTATTTGGCGAAACACTTCTTTTCCCTCGATGGCGTAAAAACGGGATGCCTGGGGACGATTGGGTATGACCTGGTCGATCGAGTCCTCCCTTCGTTTCGAACAACGCCCGAGGCGCATGAGTTGTGCGAACTGCTTTCGCAGATGAGGGACTTCGGTTGCACCCGTGCCATTATGGAAGTCAGCTCGCATGGAATCGACCAACTCAGGATAGCAGAGCTGAAATTTAAAGTAGGGGTCTTTCTAAATCTGACTCGTGACCATCTAGACTATCATGGGGATATGGAGAACTATTTCGCGGTCAAAAGACGCTTCATTGATGGAGAGATTGGCACTGTGCCCAAAAAATTGGTATTGAACGTAGATGACACTTATGGTCGTCGTCTTGCGGACGAGCATAAAGAGGAGTCCACCATTACTTTTGGCACATCCAAACAGGCACGGCTTAGGGCTACGGATATTGAATTAGCTCCGGACGGAGCGACTTTCACGTTGGAATGGGACGGCAAACGGTATCTCGTCAACTCGCCTCTTATCGGGCTATACAATGTGAGCAATACCTTGGCCGCTCTTTCAATGGCTGTTCTAGGAGACGTTCCGGTCGAAAAATGTATTGGCAGTTTGAATTCGTTTGGAGGAATTCCTGGACGAATGGAACGCGTCAGTGCAGGGCAGCCTTTTGAAGTTGTAGTGGACTATGCTCATACTGGAAATGCCTTGGAAAACGCCTTGAAAATGCTGGAAGAGATCACTCCGGGAAAGGTGAAAGTCGTATTCGGGTGTGGAGGAGATCGCGATCGTGGAAAACGGGCCGAAATGACGAAAGTATCCACGGAATTGGCAGACTATTGCTGGGCCACAACCGACAATCCGCGTTCGGAGGTGCAAGAGCAAATCTTTGATGATATGCGGGAAGGGATATCGGGTCACTCGAAGATTGAATTTGTATTGGATCGTAGAAGGGCAATCGAATTGGCTCTGAAAAGCGCTGACCCGGGAGATTGTGTTTTGATTGCGGGAAAGGGACATGAGCCTTTTCAGGAATACGGTGACACCGTGGTTCCTTTCGATGACAGAAAGGTTGCAAGGGAGTTGTTGGAGTCGATGAAATTGGGCGGACGAATCTGAAATGGTAGGATTGGACGGAAGCGATCTCTTGAGATGGAGTAACGGAGAGTGGTTGGGCGAACCGCCTTTAAAGTCCATCAAAGGATTTGCGTACGATACGAGACTTTTGAAAAAAGGAGACCTTTTTGTAGCTTTTAAAACGAGCCAAAGAGACGGGCATGATTTTCTTGCCGATGCGCAGGCTAAGGGCGCAATTGGGGCAATCGTTCAGAAAAAAATGGAGTTCAGCAGCCGCTTTCCCTTGTTGTTCGTAGACGACACATTAAAGGCTTTTCAGGCGATTGCTCAAGGATTTCGCGAAACTTGGAATTTCCCTGTGGTGGCGATTACGGGAAGCTGTGGTAAAACAACTACCAAGGATTTGCTTTGCCAGTTGCTGGGAGGGTTTCCTGTGGCCCAAGGAACCAGAGGCAATCTCAACAATTTGATTGGAGTGCCGTCTACCCTGCTGGGAATCAACTCAAATGAATGTCGCTGTGCCGTTATTGAGGCCGGAATAAGCGAGCGAGGAGAAATGAAGACTCTCGTGGATACAATCAATCCCGATCGAGTGATTTTTACTGCGATTGGGCCTTCTCATTTGGAGGGGCTCGGCTCAGTGGAAGGTGTTGCGAGAGAGAAGGGTGTACTTGCGAGTAAGGCGAGGACGAAAACGGTTTACCTCGGAGAGACCTGTCGGCTGTATCGGGAATATTTGAATGCCGAAGAGGGCATTTTTGTCTTGGAATCAGAATCGTCAGTTGGCCCATCGGGATGGAATTATCAAGTCGAGAACGTAGGATCCGGCATGCGATTGAGTTTCGGAAACAGGGATGAATCCTACTTTGTAGAGGGAACGGGACGGGGATTGGCATCGAATGCCGCTCTGGCCATTGCGGTTGCTAGGGGTCTTGATGTTCCTCCCGAAAGTGTTCAGGAGCGATTGTCAAAATGGAGGCCTAGCGGGATGAGAGGCGAGTGGATCGAAGTAGGGGAATCCCGAGTGTATTTGGATTGCTACAACGCCAATCCATTGTCCATGCTCGATTCCCTCAACAATTTCAGAACCCGTGCGGAACCAGCTGAAAATAGGCTGTATGTCATCGGTAGTATGGAAGAGTTGGGTTCCGAGTCAGAAGAATGGCATAAGCGGCTTGGTTCCGAGCTTTGCTTGAGACCGGGTGACAGGGCCTATTTAATTGGCGAGGGATCGGATTGGGTTTTAGAGGGAATTCAAGTTTCCAATAGGTCGACGGGACAGGTAGAAAAACTTGAAAGCCTGGAAACATTAAAGCGGATTCTGGCAGAATTTGAAGGAGATGTCTTTTTGAAAGGAAGCCGCAAATATCGACTTGAGACAGTGATGGAGTATCTTCCAAAAATAGCTGTCGATGAAAGGACTCCATGCTAAGCTACCTATCCCAGTACGAGGAAGTTTTTGGTCCTCTGCGACTCTTGCGGTTTCTGACCCTGCGAATGCTATTTGCAGCAGGAACAGCGTTATTTATTGGATACATCTTAGGGCCTTGGCTGATCGGACTCTTGGGGAGGCTTAGTTTTCAACAAAGCTTTCGCGATGAATCAGAGGTGGGAAAGCTGGCAGAATTGCATTCGGGCAAGAAGAACACGCCGACTATGGGGGGACTTCTGATATTCGTCTCGGTCAGCGTGAGCGTTTTGCTATGGGCCCAATTTAATGTTTGGACTCTGACAGCTCTCTTCGTCTACACCAGTTTAACGGCACTGGGCTTCCTCGATGACTACCTGAAGGTTTCGAAGAGCAACAGCAAAGGGTTCCCGTCTCGAGGGAAACTGATTTGGCAAAGCCTAACCGCTGCGGCTACGTTGGTCATTCTGCTTAACAACCCGATGAGTGTGGACAAAGTCCAGGAGCTTTGGCTGCCATTCGTCAAGAATGCGGTGATGACTCAGATGCCTTTGTGGGCATTGTTCGGGTTTCTGTTTCTGGTTCTAGTTGGGGCGAGCAATGCGATAAACGTTACTGACGGAGTAGACGGATTGGCGATAGGGTGCACCATTACGGTGGCGATTGTCTACGCGATCATGGCGTATGCAGCAGGCAATTTCATCATTTCAGAATACCTGCTTATCTCTCATGTGCCTGGGGTGGGCGAATTGGGTATCATTTGCGCTGCGATTGTGGGGGGCGGATTGGCTTTTCTTTGGTACAATGCCCATCCCGCTGAGATATTCATGGGGGATACGGGATCGCTAGCGTTAGGAGGTCTAGTCGGTGTGATCGCATTTATGACTCATCAAGCGGTGACTCTTGTAATTGTTGGGGGTATCTTCGTTATGGAGACGGTGTCTGTCATCCTGCAGGTGATGTCATTCAAGAGTACCGGGAAGCGGATTTTTAGAATGGCTCCCATCCATCATCACTTTGAGCTGAAAGGCTGGGCCGAGACTAAGGTAGTAATCCGTTTTTGGATACTTTCTCTGATTTTCGCGTTTGCAGGTTTAGCGACTTTGAAAATCCGATGAGTCCATTGATCGCACAGCTCCCTGAATGGCTTGAGACCTGTCTAGATTCGCAGGTGGCTATCCTGGGCTCGGGCAAAAGCGGGATCGGGGTGAAATCCCTGATCGAGAAATTGGGAGGGA
>CALDFV010000172.1 GCA_937942145.1 uncultured Opitutaceae bacterium | reverse complement strand
ATAAGCGAATCGATGGGAAGCTTTCCCTCTCCCATCAGTTCGATCGCTTCGTCAAAGTCACATTCCTCATACAGGCGCACACCGATCAACTCTATCTCAGACCAGAAGAACTTGAATAGATCCACTTGTCGCGGCTCCGGATGAATCGCCACCATGACAATTCGACCCCGCACATTGGGAAGCTCGGTCATGATCTCTGCCCCCGGTGTAGATCCTGAAACTTCGAATACACAATCCGCCATAGCGCCATCGGTCATTTCACGGACGGCCTCTACCATATTCTGGGTAAGCGGGTTGACCCCTTCGATACCCAGCCCCTTGGCAAAACTCAAACGGGATTCGTTGACCTCCGAGAGTATGACTCGCGCGCCTTTCACTTTAGCGACTAGAGCAACCAGCAATCCAATCGGCCCTCCCCCAATTACCACGCAGGTTTCTCCTGACTTCACTTTCCCCAATCGGACATCATGAACCGCTACGGCAGCCGGTTCGACTAGCGCACCATGGCTCAAAGACATGCCTTCCGGCAATTTGTGAAGCGTGTAGGCAGGAACTGTCCACGAAGACTGCATTCCTCCTGGACGATCGATTCCGATGAACTTCATATTCTTGCCGACGTGGGAAAAGCCTTTGTCAAAGGAAGCCGCTTCACCAAACAACAGAGGCCGCACCGCTACTTGGTCTCCTACTTGGGCCGTCTCGACTCCTTCGCCCAGCTCAGCCACTACGGCGGATACCTCGTGCCCAATCGTCTGAGGAAGACTAACGCGTTGATCCATATGGCCGTGATAGATGTGCATATCCGTTCCACAAATACCACAATAGGCGACATCCAAACGGACCTCCCCAGGTCCGGGTGGAATCGCCACACTCTCGCCAACTTCGATTTGCTTACCTCCTTGATAGTTTGCCGCTTTCATTTTCCAGCATTGAAATTGCGCCTCCCAAGAACCCCTTGCAAGCCTCGACAAAAGGTATTTCAAAATCTCACTTCAAATGGGCTATTTCCTGGTTCCACTAGCGTCCGGAGGCTTGGGACTGCCCGGTCCCACGGTGTTGCGAACCGCAAAATAGTCCTGCCGCGACAGACGCTTCCCCATGGCTCCAACGGCCTCTTCGATCTGAGAGGGGGTCTTGATCCCGCAAATAGCAACGTCAATGGACGGATGCATAAGCGTGGCCGCCAAGACCAGCTGGTAGATTGACACCCCATAGCGATCTGCGATCGGCCTCAGGCTTTGTACCTTAGCGCACATCTCTCTAAAACGCTCGCCTTTAAAATCAGGATCGTTGTTCCGGAAATCTGCGAACGACTCCTCGCCCACATACTTTCCCGTAAGACGCCCCTTACGCATTGGGGAGTGGATCGTAACGCCGATATTCTCAGACTGGCAGTACGGAAGCAAATCCGTTTCTCCGGCAGGATTGACTAGACTGTAAGCGGGCTGGACCACCGAATAGGGAGCGTACCGTCGCTGGGCACGACATTGCTCGACTGAATGGTTACTTAAACCAAAACTTCTTATCTTACCTTGCGCTTTCAGCTTTTCTAAAACACCTGCGATGTCAGCAAAAGGAGTCAGTGGATCAAATAAATGGAGGAAATAAAGGTCGATTGCATCCACTCCCAGACGCTTTAGCGACAGGTCGCAACGCGCGGCAATGTGCTCGGGGGACAAGTCAGGATAACGAGATCCATCGGGATTAAAGTGGTTGAATACTTTAGTCGCTATGACCAGCTCATCCCTGGGCAGCTCACGAATAGTCTCCCCTAAAACCGCCTCTGCGTAGCCATCGCCATAGGCTTCCGGCGTGTCGAAAAAATTGATACCTCGATCAAACGCGATCTTCATCGCAGCCATCGCATCGGTCTTCGACTGCTCACCCCAGAATCTGGGACTCAATTACCACGTCCCGAATGCAACCGGAGAAACCGACAACCCGCTCTCGCCCAGACTTACTCGCTCCAAGAAACTATCCTCCGATAATCGTTAGGCAGTGACCCCGTCCCATGGATGGACTTCGCAGATAGGAAATTGATGGCAACCATAGGTAATGAAGTAACGATGAGTCTAAATAGCTTCTGCTCGTTGCCCCCCATCGCAAAACAAAACCAAATACAAGGCCAAGCAAATTGATTGATTGCACAAAGTACCACTATCGTTTTCGGTATTGTCCCGGACTCACACCATTATACTGCCGAAATACTCGGTAGAAATGGGAGAGATCCTTATAGCCGCACTCGAAGGCGATCGAACGAATGGACACACTAGAAGTTCTCAGGAGTTCACCCGCGTACTTCATCCTGAGGCGCGTCACGCGCCGCTGCCAGCTTTCACCCGAAATTTCACGAAATAGCTGCGTGAAGCGCCGCCTGCTTAGGCCGAGCGTTCGAGCCACTGAGTCAATATCTTCTGTCTTCCAAAACTCACTTGCTAAAGAGGAAATATAGGCGTCTACCCGATGCCGAGATCCTGGTATCTGAACCGTATCGGCTGAGGACGTTCGGGCTAGCTCAATCAGTATCCAAGTTATCAAGCACAACTGAGCATCTTCAAAGTTTGCTGGCTGAAGGCGTTCCTCGGCCAACAGTTGCCGCAACCAACCCTCGATACGCTGCACACGGCGAGGATCATTTTCAGCTCTCAGTTTAGAACAGGCCGATCGCACTAGAGCCTGACTTGGATATCGCGGCGAATGAATACAAATGCCGTAAAGCGAAAGAGGCTTCCCGCGGGAGTCAACTATCCGGTGCTTTCTCCCTTTCGGAATTACGTAGACGCTGGGAGATCGTATCGCTAGCCGGGAATCCCTCATTTCGAGAATCCCTTCACCCCCAATGAACATGAGTATTTTTGGAAATGGATCTCGCCTCCAATCCATAAAGAACACTTCTTCGTGGTGGCTCTCCAAAACCGCATAGCCTTCGGGTCGAAATTCTACATCAACCGGTTTCTTTTGCAGCTTGAGCGACATCACAAACCAATGATCCGCTAATCCTGCCCGATTTACAAATCTATATTCCTCTTGAAAGAAACGCCTAATACCCAGACCCTAGGTTGATCATGGAAATCCGGATTCTATCAGTCGACCTTGAACGCTTCGATGCCAGTACTCGCATGCCATTTAAGTACGGCATCGCCACCATGACCCATCTACCACACGTGTTTCTTCGTGTGGATGCCCTATTCGATGGAGTGATACAGCAGGGAATCTCCGCCGACCACCTTCCTCCCAAATGGTTTACCAAGGATCCCGAGAAAGATCCATTGGAGGAGATCGAGGATATGCTAGTGGTTATAGAAAATGCGGGAAAACTCGCCCAAATGATCACTAGCGACTCTGTATTCAATTTTTGGCGTGAACTTTACCAACAACAGGATGATTGGGCGACTAATTCTCCCACTCCTCACTTGCTCGCCCACTTCGGAACCTCTCTGATTGAACGGGCGTTGATTGATGCCTTCTGCCGCCACCAAGGGCGTACGTTTGCCCACCTACTGCACGAAAACGCATTCGGTATCCATTGGGATTCCATCCGGCCTGAACTTAAAGGGAAGGAGCCAAAGGATCTCTTTCCTGCGCCTCTGGAATCAATCACTATTCGACATACGGTTGGCATGGTAGATCCTCTAACTGAAGAGGAAATCAGCGAAGACGAACGTATACACGATGGTCTGCCTCAGTCGCTCGAAAACTGTATCCAGTTTTATGGAGTTAATCACTTCAAAATAAAAGTCAACGGACAGCTTGAGCAAGATATCGAACGACTAGGCGCGATCGAAAATCTGTTCAATCGCCTCAATTTGGTAGACTTCGCCTTCACTTTGGACGGAAACGAACAGTTCCATGAGGTTTCGAGCTTC
>CALDFV010000171.1 GCA_937942145.1 uncultured Opitutaceae bacterium | reverse complement strand
CCCGCTTTTCAAGGATTCGCTGCCCAGTACATGGCCGTAATTGGAGGTTCATACATCCTCCAATCAATGGGGGTCATCTATATCCTATCAGCGATTCTTCTCGTAACAGGCAGAGCCGTTGGATTAGCCACGATTCTCCTCGCCCCTATCGCCTACAATGCATTCATGTTTCACCTTACGCTAGATCCCGCCAACATCGCTGGAGCACTTGTTTTTGTTGTGCTGATTGTCGTCGTTATGATTGGCAACAAGGAGAAATATCTGGGGCTACTGAGATAGTTTTCTTTAGTCTTGAATTGTCACCACGATCCGGCGCTATGCACGTCTAGGTGGCAGTTGCCCGTCCAAGACTGTCCCCTTACGAATCGGCTATTGGCCCGAGCGCATCTTAGCGATGAATGAGTTGGCCTCTTCTATCGACTGGGACATTTGCTGTATCAAAGCATCCACTTCACTACGCATTCCAAGAGTCGTCTTGTTTAAGGCCGCGATTGCCTGTGCGTTCAGGTTGTGTTTGAGAAACAACGTCTGATCTCGAAAGGCGTCGAGCACCGGATCCATTTTTTCAGCCGCCGCTCCCATCGCTCCGATCAGCTTCAAGTATAGAATCTTGGTTTGATTCATCTGATCTTGGCTCAGTTGCCGCAGGTCCTGATTAGTGTATTGCCCTAACTCGGATTCCCATTCCTTGAACAGAGCCTTCGAAACGCCTTTGATCGAATCGATTCGATCCCACACTGCTTTCGCCCGTTTCTCGCTCCGGTCAAAGGAATCCTGTAAGCGCTCATAGGCCGTTTTCAAATCCCCTAGTTCCACATTGGATACGGCGACAAACTCCTCGAACGCGCTGGCAAACTGCGCTTTCGCGTCCTCCTGGGCTTCCTTCCCCTCCTCTACTCGTTCAACTAGGATATCACGTTTATGCGTACCCATTTTCTCCATCGCTCCATAGTACACAGACTGACAACCTGTCGCCAATAAGAGGGCTACAACGAATAGCGGGAGGGATGCTTGAGACGCAAAACAACGGTGTTTCATGGAAATTCTTACGAGGCTAGTTAATTGGATTTTGAAACCTAAACTTTTCTACGGGTGAGGGAACTTCCGATTGTTCTGCGAGTTCCGCTAGTTCCCGCACCAATTCAGGATGCCGAGAAGCGACATTTCGCGATTCACTGATGTCGATAGAAAGATCATACAATTCCCACTTAGCGTTTGGATCCTTGTCCACGTTGTATTTCACGAGTTTCCAATCCCCTTTTCGTATCGCAACCCGGCCGCCCCTTTCATGGAAAGCCCAATACAAATGCGAGTGCTTCCGCTGCTCCCCCGACTGAAGGAGGGTGGGCGCAAAGGAAATGCCGTCGATTCCCTCTGGAGTCTCGGTTTCGGTTAAATCGCAAACCGTGGGTAGCACATCCCAAAAAGCGGAAACATGTCTTGTTTTTGATCCAGCCGCAATTTTTCCGGGCCAACGTGCCAGCATCGGTACGCGAATACCCCCCTCATAAAGATCCCGCTTGAGACCTTTGTAAGGACCGTTGCTATTGAAGAAATCTGGGTCCGCCCCTCCTTCGCTATGCGCCCCGTTGTCCGATGTGAATATAACCAAGGTATTTTTCTCAATTCCAAGATTGCCAAGTTTATCCAGAATTTGCCCCACATGGTCGTCCAGCATCGCAATCATGCCCGCAAACGCCGCATGGCTCTCAGCTTGCGTGCCGTATCCACCCACTCGATAATTGGGTCCATCATCTGTTCCTTCGTAGTGTTTCTCCGGCAGGAGCTTCCCTCTAAAACGGGACATATATCGCTCAGGAACGAACAGTTCCGCATGGGGGATGACGTGTGGAACGAAACAGAAAAAAGGCTTATCCTTGTTCTCTTCGATGAAGTCGAGTGTCTTTTCCTGTATGAGCTCCGGAGCGTATACGCCTTCATGCGTACCCTCATTGGCTTCTAGCATAAGGCGCTCGTCATTGTCCCAAAGGTGGTAAGGGTAATAGTTGTGGGCGATACGTTGGCAGTTGTATCCAAAAAATACGTCAAACCCTTGATTTACAGGATCACCCTCCGAGCCAGGAAATCCTAGCCCCCACTTTCCAAAGGCTCCCGTTACATACCCCTCATCTTTGAGAATCTCTGCGATCGTCACCGATTCCGCCGGCAACGCCATTTGTCCCTCAGGCTGCACTTCAAAGTTGCCGCGAATCGGCGTGCGGCCCGTGTGTAATCCAGTCATCAAAGACGAGCGGGAGGGAGCGCATACAGTACTGCCCGAATAGTGCTGCATAAACTGGATTCCCTCCTTCGCAATTCTGTCAATGTTTGGGGTTTCAAAATGCTTCTGGCCATAAAGGCTCAGATCCCCCCAACCCAAATCATCCGCCAGAATGTAGACGATGTTGGGCCGGTCTCCGGCTTGAACGCTTCCCACGAAACCAAAAAACACGGAAGCAATAAGACTAATCAAAAAAAAACGTCGCATAGGATGTAAGTGATGGAGTAGGGCAATCTAGAAGCCTCCTCAAGAAAGTTGCAAGGGTTGCTTGTCCAAATCTCTTCAGTCCTCTAGAAGGTTGTTACTAGTAACTAAGCGTCCCAATTAGCCGCTCCAGAAATTCGATTGCCCCTCAATCATCCATCGAAGATACATCACCCCCGCAATTTCGACTAGATCCCACTGACCCTATTTTTTTAATTTTATGCCCATGAGAACCCTAACAAATCAGATCCTTCTAATGGCCACAGCGTCATTGGCGATTGCCGTGACCGATGTCGCTCAGGCAGCCGATTCGCCTTCCAAGCCAAACTTTCTCTTTATTCTGATCGACGATCTCGGATGGCCGGATCTTGGATGCTACGGAAGCGACTTCTACGAGACGCCGCGAATCGACGCGCTGGCCACGTCAGGAGTGCGTTTTACCAATGCCTATTCCGCCTCCCCCGTTTGCTCTCCCACTAGAGCCGCCATCATGACCGGCCAATACCCTTCCAGAGTCGACATCACCGATTGGATTCCCGGAGCGGTCGCAAAAAATCCCAAGCTAATCGCTCCTGAAGATCGAGACAACTTGGACCTGAAAGAAACCACTATGGCCGAGGCATTCAAAAAGAAAGGCTACGAGACCTTTTACGCTGGCAAATGGCACCTTGGAGACGAAGGCCACTTCCCCGAAGATCAAGGCTTCGATTTCAATAAAGGAGGCCACCACAAGGGCAGCCCCCCCGGAGGTTACTACGCTCCTTTTAACAACCCACGACTTGAGGATAAACCGGACGATCATTACCTGACGGACCGCCTCGCGGACGAGTCGATCGAGTTCCTCGACTATCGCGACGCCTCCAAGCCATTTCTTCTCTATTTGTCGTTCTACACGGTACACACCCCCATACAAGGTGCCGATAAGTACGACGCCTATTTTACAGAAAAAGCTAAAACGCTAACCGGGTCCTCTGACCCCATTGTGGAGCGAGACGGTAAAACACGCTCTCGACAAAATGATCCAAAATACGCCGCTATGGCAAAGTCGATGGATGAAAATATTGGCCGCATCCTGGACGCGCTTCACGCCAAAGGTCTCGATGACAACACAGTGATCATTTTCACATCTGACAACGGTGGTCTTGCCACGAAAGCGACCCCAGGGCCCACCTCAGTTTTACCGTTGCGAGCCGGGAAAGGATGGTGCTACGAAGGCGGGATACGGGTTCCACTGATCATTCGGGCTCCCGGAGTTAGCAAGGCAGGTCTTGTCTCTCACGTTCCGGCAATTAGTATGGATTATTTCCCTACAATGCTTGAGCTAGCGGGCTTTAAATTAATGCCCAAACTACACAAGGATGGGGTCAGCTTGGTCAACCCGATTCAAGGCAAGACCTTGGAGCGGGACACTCTATATTGGCACTACCCTCACTACCACGGGTCCATGTGGAAGCCTGGAGCCGCGATTCGAGTGGGAAACTGGAAAGCAGTCCAGTTTTATCATTACGGAGAGGCTGAACTCTACGATTTGAGCAATGACATTGGAGAACAGAACAATCTCGCCAAATCTCATCCTGAGAAGCTGGAAGCGCTATTGGCCAAGCTCGCTTCTATTCAGAAAAAAACCTCGGCCCGGATCCCGACTCCAAATCCCGCTTACAATGGAAACTAGGATCTTACAAAAGCAGAGTCGACTTGATGCCATCACCGTCTTGGCAAGGTCTTAGCCCTAGTCAGCCACACAAATCTTATCTCAAAAAAAATGGCCCTACGAAACAGGCGAAACCCAACCCGATGAAATCCACTTTACTCTATTTCTTTTCCACGATTCTTGCGATTGCCTCGCTCTCCGCCTCCTATCCGGATCAGCCGATTAAGATTATTGTACCTACCGCAGCGGGAGGTGGCCATGACACGATGGCCCGCATCTTCCAGCGGGCGATACAAGAGGAATCGATATTGCCGGAAAAAATGGTTATCGTAAACATACCTGGGGCCGGTGGCGCTGTGGGAACGCGAAAGATTAAAGATTCCCCAAATGATGGATACACAATCGGCATCTGGAATCCAAATGCCCTGATTTCAGCCAAGCTCATGGGCATAACCAATTACGACCACAGCGACTACGAGATCATTGCCATGACAGGCTACACGGGCTTAGGAATGGGAGTCAAAGACGACTCAAGCATATCCTCCGTCGCCGATCTCATCAAGCAGGCCCAAGCAAAGCCGGCTTCAATGAAGCTCGCTACTGAAATCGGTACGGCAACACACATCATTCCCATGATCCTGGGGGATCAGGCGGATTTCGAATTCCGTATCGTCAACGCTGGGGGCGGATCCAAGCGACTAGCGTCTATTCTGGGAGGGCATACCGACATTAGCATCTTCTCTTCCCAGGCTCTGATCAACTTCAGTGCTTCCGGAATTCGTCCACTCCTTATGTTTTCCGAATCCCGCATTCCACTCCTTCCCGATACGCCTACCGCAAAAGAAAGCGGTATCGATATTGTCCTGAACGAATCCAGAATCTGGCTGGCGCCTAAAGGAACCGATCCTGGAAAACTGGAAGTTCTACGCCAGGCGTTAAAGACGGCAATCGAATCTCCCGAAGCCCAGAAACAGATGGAGAATTTAGGAATTTCTCCTGTTTATGGAGACGGCGCGGCAGTACTCGAGGATATCGAGCGCATGCGCAAACTATCCGAGCCAGTCGTCGCCAAGATGAAACGATAAGAGAATGATGGTAGCGGGTGATCTCCGAGCACCCGCGCGATCAATTGTCACGACTTTTGAGTATACAGTGTAACCAGCCCTAAGATTCAGTATTGTGGGAGACCCTCTAAGAGCTGCCAAGGTTATGCAGGAATGCATATATCAGAAATACCAACACAATTACCGTGAAACCCAGTCCCTTGGCTATTCCCCATGTGCCTTCGGTTTCTGGAGACAAGGAGATCGATTCCGCTGATTTCGATGTTGGGAATACCTTGCTCAGAACAATCATAAGAACACACATAATCACAAAGTTGATTGCCGTAAAATGCAGCCAATGCAACTCCACTCCAAAAATTGTATTATTTAGTATCAAGGTGGATAATACAAATAGACCCATCCCAGAAAAGAGGGAGATCTTCGCCGCTTTCGTCGAAACACTCGTGGTTACCATACCCATGAAAATGATCGCGAGTATCGGCACATTGGTGACTGCCGCTAGCTTCTTCATCAAATCAAACAATCCTTCCGCGCCTCCGATCAATGGAGCGAGAGCCATCGCAATAATCGCTAGAATTAACCCAAATCGCTTTCCTGCTCGAACGGTTTCCTCATCCGAGGCATCGGGTCGCATCATTCCTCTGTAAATATCCAGCCCATACAAGGTAGAGCAACTGTGGAGTCCGCTATTGAACGAGCTCAAAATAGCCCCGAATATGACGGCCCCAAAGAAGCCGACCAAAGCCGGAGGGAGCACTTTCGATACGAGCATGGGATAGGCCATGTCCTGCTTTGCCAAATCCGGCCCGAACATTTGGAAAGCAATGATACCGGGCAAAACGAGGTAGAATGGACCGGCTAGTTTTAGACAGGCTGCGATGAGGATACCCTTTTGACCTTCTTTCAACGACTTCGCACCGAAGGTTCGCTGAACGATCGATTGGTTCGTGCACCAGTAGTACACATTGATGAGGATCATTCCCGTGAAAAGCGTGCTGAGCGGGATGTTCTCCCCTTCCTTCCCCACTGGATCCAGCTTCTCGGGAATATTGTTCACGATAGTGCTGACTCCTGAAAATACGTTTCCATCACCCAAGGCAGCGAGACCGAGAATCGGAATCAGCAACCCGCCAATCATGAGGCCAATTCCGTTGATCGAGTCGGAAATGGCCACCGCTCTCAACCCACCAAAAATAGCATAAATACCTCCTGCGATACCAATCGCCCATACCATTACCCAGATAGCTGCGCCGTCGCTTACGCCAAGCAAGTCCGGAACTCCAAATAGAGTGTTCATGCCGATCGCACCAGAATACAGGACGAACGGAAGGAAGTTCGTAAAAATCGAGATGAGAAAGACTGCTCCGAGAATGCGACGTGTTTGTTTGTCGAAACGGCGTTCCAGAAATTCAGGAACCGTCGCAATCTGGCCTTTCCAATAACGCGGGAAAAAGAACAAAGCCATTACCACCATCGCGAACGCGGCGATAATTTCCCAGGCCATCACCTGAGCTCCGTGAGTGTAGGCGTTACCGTTTAGCCCTATGAGCTGCTCCGTTGACAAGTTGGTCAGCATGAGCGAACCGGCAATCACCCATCCGGTTAGCATGTTGCCAGCTAGAAAGTAGCTCTTGCCGTGGGCGTGATCGTCGTCACGAGTTTTGAAATAGGAGATGGTGGCAACGAGTCCGGTGAAGGCGATAAAAGAGAATAGGGAGAACATATTGTATAATTCGGGAGTTCTAACGAAAACGGAGTGTCACAGGTCCCTCCGCAAGGATTTAATGCGAAACTCCCCCCAGTCCAGATGCAGATCAATGAGAAATTGGCGGGAGCAGTTCTATCGAACGCTAAATCGATAGACGGTCCTCGTCTTGTAGATTTCACCTGGCTTCAGCGTCGTACTAGGGAAATTAGCATGGTTTGGCGAATCCGGATAATGCTGGGTCTCCAAGCAAAATCCGCTCCGATATTGGTAGTTCGCTCCGCTTTTCCCCACTAACGACCCATCAAGAAAATTCCCACTGTAGTACTGAATCCCGGGCTCCTCGGTCAGCACCTCCATATATCGGCCGCTAACCGGCTCGTAAACAGTCGCAGCTAATTCTAGGCCTTCACCTTCCCTCCGCAGCACCCAGTTGTGATCAAAACCGCCTCCAAGCTTCAACTGGAGATGGTCCTCGTCAATACGATCTCTGGGGGCGACCGGACTCGTAAAGTCAAACGGGGTGCCTTTCACCGGCATCAACTCACCCGTGGGAACCATATTAGAAGTGATCGGGGTGAAGTGGTCCGCATTGATCATCAACAAATGGTCAAGCGGGGTGCCTTTCCCTTCTCCGTGTAAATTGAAGTACGAGTGGTGAGTCAGATTGATGATAGTGACCTTATCGGTCGTCGCCCGGTAGGAGACTTCAAGTTCGTTCTCATTCGTGAGCCGATAAACCACACGGATACGAACGTTCCCGGGATATCCTTCCGCCCCATCAGGATGCACATAATTTAAAATGAGATTGGCACTCTCCTTTCCCACTGACGGGCGACCACTCCAGAGAACCTTGTCTAGACCTTTGGTTCCCCCGTGAAGATGGACCGGAACCCCTCCGGCTTCGCTGTTGTTGGTCAGCTGGTAGCTCTCACCCTCCAACTCAAACTTTCCATCCGCTATGCGGTTACCGTATAGACCGACGATCGCTCCGAAATACGGAGTTGCCGCAAGATAGTCTTCCAATCGGCTGTAGCCGAGCACTACGTCGTCCTGGCGGCCCTTCCGATCCGGAGCCGTCAGTCGCGTAATGATGCCCCCGTAGTTCGTAATCTCCGCGATCATCCCATTCGCATTTTTCAATCGGTAGATTTGAACGGCTTCACCACCCGGCAATTCCCCATACCGTTTCACGATCACGTTACACGTTTCCGCAAACGCTGCGGAGCCAGCAATCAAGGCTAAAAGTAGGGCTGAAATTCTAGTCATCATAGTTAGTAGAGATTAGAGGGACACTGGCCACTCTCAGTATCCTCACCGCGTAAGTCCACCGCAAATCCAAAAACCACCTTCGCATTCCCACCAAACGCCGCCCAACATTCGAGCTTGCTAGAATAGCTTCAATCTTGAAAATCTCCCCTGCACGAACCGATTATCGGTCCGGGCAAAATCTATCCCACAACCCCAATAACCTATGAAACCACGCATTAGAATTAAGCTGTTCTCACTTCTCTCACTCTCAATGATCACCCTTTTGAGCGCCACGTCGCTCGCGCAACAAAGAGGAGGGGGTGGCGGCGGTGGAAGAGGCCCACAGGACCCCACTGCACCCTATATCAACCAGATGAAGCTTGAAGGCAAAGACAAGGCCGCCTTCAAGAAGGCCTTTACGGCTAACACACGCCGCGTTGAGAAATGGGCGAGCAAAGTCCGAACCTTTCAAAACAAGAATAAGAAATACGTCGGCCAGACCAATCTGGACCCTGCGATAATCGAGAAGATCAAAGCGGACAAGGCAGAGCTGGATGCGCTCAAGGTCGCCAACGGAAAGGCCTACGAGGAAGCCCTCGTCGCTTTCCTTTCTCCCGAGCAAATCAAACAGGTGGGGGCGATCGGAAAACGAATCGCCGAGCAGCGAGCGAGAGCCCGGGAACGAAGAGCAGCAGGCGGGCAAGGAGAAGGCCGGCCACAAGGACCGCGTCGTTAGACCTTAAATCGCCACCCTCTATACCTGACTGTAGTGCAGTTACAATTTGGAAAGCCGAACCGTAGTGGTTCGGCTTTTTTGCATTCTGAGGCCTCAAATTCACCAACAAAAACATTTTGCTGAGTTGAAATGGTACAAATTTCCAATTTCTACCAAAAAAATCCGGCAAAGCCTTAAGAGCCTTAATATGTTGTTTTATAATGACTTAAATATTTTTTTGCCTCAATTTACATCCAAGGTTTCAAAAATTACAAACCCGTAATCCTCTCGAGCCCCTTCTGTAATTTTCCCGTGGTTTACTAGGGACATACAAAACGAAGAACACTTCTTCGGTCCCTTGAAAAACAAAACAATTAACAACAGGAAAATTCCAAAATGAACGCAAAAAAATTAGCCATCATTACAATCACAGCCTTGATCGCCTCCACCGCATCAATTGCAGAATCGGGCAAGAACGGACCAAAAAACCAAATGCCCAATCGAGTTCAAATTGTGTCGAGCCTGATCGCCGACCACGATGAGAACCAAGATGGAGCTTTAAACTCGACCGAACTCGCGGCTTCAATCGAATCGCTTTATCAATTAAGACAGGACGCGATCCGCAACCATCGCGATAACATGATCAGCTTGGGGAAAATATCCGAATACGAGGCGAGTAAGGGAATCATTACGCTTTCATTGCTTCCTGAAGATGGCACCGCAATTCTCATCAGCCGTGCCGATACGAATCAGGACGAGGTTCTTGGAGCGGCCGAACTCCTCGACTCCACCCGCATCTGGCACACACTCAATTTGGGAACCCGCCCCAATTTTACGAGTCGTTCGTAAGTAACAAATTTCTAAGGCGTTTGGGGAAACGCCTAGAGGGAAAAGAAAAGGGGAACTAAGGCCGGAAGCGATTATCGCTTCCGGTCTTTTCGTGTCTTCCAATCCAATTAATTCCTCTATAAAGTATCCTTGGGTAAACCCTGGACCTGTCAGCTACCTGTCACTCTATTCCAGCGAGGTATTTCAAGACCTTTAGAAAACGAGTCGGGACGCCTCGTACCACCCTGGATCAAAATGTATTGAAGGTGGAGCAAGGCCTCCGGACTTACTTTAAAAGCAGAAGCAAGCTTCTGGAAATAAACGCCCTTTTCTTCCGTTTTCAGGACAAAATACGGCTACATTACAAAAACGTAATGCGGGCGCTAGAGTTCTGTAATTTTCCTGTGGTTTAATAGGTACATACAAAACGAAGAACACCTCTTCGGTCCCTTGAAAAACAAAACAATTAACAACAGGAGAATAAGTAAAATGAACACCAAGCATATCACAATCGCCGCAATCGTAACCTTCATCGCCACCACTGCTTCTTTCGCCGATGTAACGAAGCCCAGCAAGGTGCGCCATAATCCAGAAGCGATCGTCGCCATGATGATCGGAGGACACGACCAGGATCACGACGGCGCTCTCAACAACACCGAGCTCGCCGAGTCGATCGAAGACCTCTACGCCAAGCGTAATCAGGCGATTCGCGAACACCGCGAGTCGATGGTAGCTGAAGGGTTAATCGCCACTGAGAAGGCCGACAACGGATTCGTTACCTTGTCGCCGATGCCCGAAGACGCCGCTGCGTTTTTGCTAAAAGGCCACGACGCAAATGCGAATCAAATCCTCGAGGCGAACGAGCTGTTGGCATCCACTCGCGACTTGCGCCAGTTGAACCTCGGGTTCCGCCCCGGTTTCGCCCGCGAGTCATAAGAATTTTTGAACAAGGGGAACTAAGGCTGGGAGCGACTATCGCTCCCAGCTTTTTCATATCTTAAGCTTCATGCGCTTACCGACGAGCCCAAGACTTGCCCTCGTATCCGTAACGAAATGACTTGGGATGCATGATTTCATGCTAATATTTCTAAGGAGTCGGCCAGTCGTGGGCCCGGCCGGTTGAAGAAGTGATTTCCATCCGTATAGAAAATACGTCCTTCGCGGACCGCCCTTAATCCGTCCCAGGTTCCGCTTTTTAACACTGGTTCCAGCTCTTCGCGAGCCTTTTCAATTCCCCATCCACAAAGCATGCGATGATTGTATCGGGGTCCAACTCACTCAGCTGCCCAAAGTCGATTGTCGCAGAATGAATAGTCTTCGGTCCTAAAACATCAATCGCTCCTAAAAGCTCGACCCGCTCAGGCATCCAATTGCCGGCAACCATCAGTGGCTCCACCCACTCAATACATGCAACACGTTGTTTCGGAAAGCCCAAACTAGATACAACTCTAGCTACCTGTTCGATACGTCGCTCTATCGAATCGACCAATTTCTTTCCCCTTGAGGCATCTCCCAATTGGGACGCAATCACAATCATGCCTTCAAAAATACTGTCTCGTGAGCTGGGAGCCAATGAGACGATTGCCGGCTCCGTTTTCAGCTCATTACAGGTAATCTGCTCCACATCCTTCAACCCAACCGCGCAAACTTCGCCATAGTCCTGCGTTATGATCACGGTAGGATTCAGCCTACGTAAAATATCCCCATGTGTTCGATACACCCCGTCCCCTGTATCGATTGACCTTCGCGCCCTCTCATCAATTTCTGAACTCGTGCCTTTTAAGTCGAACTTGGCTTCCGAACAAATGCGAAGCTCTAGAACCGATGGAGGATAGTCACAGGCATGCGAACGGCCTACTAGTTGATCTTCAAAACCGAGTGCGCAAACCGTTTCAGTGCTGCTAGCGATCAGTGATACGATTCGATTGATTGTGCGGGCAGGATCAAGACTCGTCTATGAGTCTCAATTTCCCTTTCTAAACGGACGCCAACGAATCTCATCCGTCTCGCTTCGAGAAAGCTCCTGCCGTGCTAGCTTGAACATCAAGTCAGACAATCGATTTACTAATTCCAATATTGAGGGATAAACGGGATCGAGTTTATTGAGCGTCACCAATCGTCGTTCCGCTCTACGGATTTGGATACGGCAAACATGGCACAAGGCAGAGATCTCACTTCCTCCCGGCAGCAGGAAGTACTCCGTTGCTGCGGAAAGTGATTCCTCGACGGACTGCATCCACGATTCAATCCACTTTATGGATTCAACCGGTAAGGGGGTTCTCGGTTTCTCTGCAAAGGAACTTGGAGTGGCAACATGTGACATCGAATTCATTAACTCCGTCTGAATGCG
>CALDFV010000170.1 GCA_937942145.1 uncultured Opitutaceae bacterium | reverse complement strand
GTTCTGAGCGAAGCGGCGGAAAAGCCGGACGCCTCCCGATTACCGAAACTTCCCCAAAGGGGGAGAAAGGCTTACGATTTAAGCAATGAGGAGATTGAATCCCTGCTGATGGCTGAGGACGCGAAGCGGTATGGACGTTCTTGCTGACGTTAATGTACTGTTGGCTTTGGCTGATACCCAGCACAAGTCGCATCGCAAGGTCTGTCATTGGTTCGATCTGCTTCCTCGAGGCTCAAACTTGCTCGTATGCCGAGTAGCTCAGTTGGGTTTGATCCGGCTCATCACCTCGGATGTAGTGATGCAAGGGAACGCTTTGACAATGCGGGAGGCATGGGCGTTCTACGGGCGATTCCTTCAAGCGCCTAGCGTATGCTTTGTTGATGAGCCGATTGGTTTGCAGGCAAGTTGGCTCAAATTCAGCATGGCTTTCGGTAAGGCGACGAAGCGTGTGGCGGATGCCTATCTCGCTGGATTTGCCTTAGCAGCCGGGCACTCCTTCGTTACTCTAGACAAGGGTTTTCGAAATTTCTAAGAACTCGATTTAGTAATGTTAGATTAATAGTGTTCATGAACACCAAAACGATTGACAGGTTTCGGATCGAGGCGCTTTTCTGGGCATGTGGCGCTTGCTCGAGCAGTTCAGCTGGAGCCAGTTAGCCTTAGGGAAATCGTAGGGGAAGGCGTCCGTTGGGCGGCTGGAACTGATAGGGACACTTTAGGGACTGGCATCGATCATTTCGACCGGGCTTTGGGGGGAGGACTGTCGACTGGCGTTTTGTGCGAGTTCGTCGCTTCCAATCCGAGTTCGGGCGGGCAAACTGTGCTCCTCCACTTGTTGGAAGAGGCTCGTAAGGAACGCCGTTTTGCGGCGTTGGTCGATGGGGCGAACGCCTTTGACCCGCAAACGGCGCCGCCTGCTTTGATCGAGCATCTTATGTGGGTGCGGTGTGGGTCGGTGGAGCAGGCTTTGCGGGCGGCGGATATACTGCTGCGCGACGAAAACCTAGGAATGGTGATTGTGGATTTGCGTGATTGCGCTGGGTGGGCTTTGAAGGGGACGCGTTCGACGCTCTGGTATCGCCTACAGCGATTAGCGGGCCGATGGGAGGGGACTTTAGTCGTTTTCACGCCGCGTCCCATGATCCCGAGCGCCCAGATCCGGGTAGCCCTGGCCGGACGCCTGACGGTGGCGCAGTGCGATGCGAATTTGGCCGATGTCTCGAAGGGCCTCGTGTTCGACGTGCTCCGCCTTCGCAAACAGGAAATGGGAGATTTCCCTCAACTGATACAAGCGGGATGAAAGGCAAGATAGCATGTACGCGGTGATTGATATTCCGCGTTTCGCCTTGCAGGCGGTCCTGCGGCTGGAAGAAGGGCTTCGGGGGAGGCCGGTCGTTCTGGTGGACGAATCGCTGGCTAAGCCACTGGTGATCGACTGTACGCGAGCGGCGGAAAGGGCGGGGGCACTTCCTGGCTTGAGCTTGCCACAGGCGATCGCCCGCTGCGAGGAGGTCGTCGTTCGCTACTGTTCGGAGAAAGCGGAAGCCTTGGCGGGGCGAGCCCTGTTCGATTGCGCCTATTCGCTGTCGCCTCGAGTGGAGGAGACCTATCCTGGGGTGTGTTCGATTGGCCTGGCTGGGGTTAATCGGAAGACGCTTGTAGATTCTTGTCAGGAAATCGTATCTGTTTTGAGGGGACTCGGTTTGAGAGGACGCATAGGGATTGGGGCCACGCCGGATATCGCCTTATTCGTCGCCCGCAAATCAAAGGGTGTTACGGTTGTGGGGGAGCTCTCTTCACAAGGTAGGGCTGACTGCCCTCAGTCAGCCGGTGCGGTGGAGGATGGGTGGCCGGCGATGGTCGCAGAGCCGGAAAGGACCGGTCTTCCTCACCGTTCGTTAAAGGAATTCTTGAACTCCCTTCCGATAGAGGCCGTGGAACCCTCGGAGGAGCTGGAGGCGATTTTGGATCAATGGGGGATTCATTGGGCGGGGGCCTTTGCCCAGCTGCCTCGAGAGGAGGTGGGCAAGCGGCTGGGCGCGGAGGGCTTGGCCTTCTGGGATCGGATTTCAGGTCGGGAGGAGCGGCCATTGCGAATTTCGGAACTGCCCGAAGTTTACGAAGAGTCGCTAGAATTCGAATACGAAATCGATACACTGGAGCCCTTGCTGTTTCTTATTCGCCGTTTTCTGGATCAGCTCTGTCTGCGATTGCGGGTCGCCGCCCTGGTGGCCGAGTCTATCCACTTGAAGCTAGAGCTAGCGGATATTCGTTTGGAGGATGGAGAGCGGATCGAAGCGATAGAGACATCGCTCAAAATCCCAGACCCTACTAGCGATTCGGAGGCATTGTTCATGATGCTGTCGACTCGGCTGGAGAAAATGGATACTGATTCGGCAGTGGTGGGCCTCCGTCTTAAAGTCGATCCGATTGATCGAAACGAAAGCCAGCTAGGCTTGTTCGAAACGAGTCTGAAAGATCCGCATCGGTTTACCCAAACCTTGGCTCAGGTGGCGGGGATTGTCGGGGCGGACAATGTGGGCCGGCCCAGCCTGGAGCTGAGTGGGCGGCCTGAGGGAATGACGCTCGAGCGTTTGCCAACGACAACGCCTCCGATGAAAGGACTGGGGACGAAAGCGCAGTTCGGATTGGTCCTGCGCCGTTTTCGTCCCCCGTTGAAGGCGGAAGTCAGGGTAGGGGAAAGGCGTCCCATTTGGTTTCGCTGTTCCCGGGCAGGCGGGATGGTGGCCCAGTGCCGAGGCCCTTGGGCCCATTCGGGGCAATGGTGGGAGTCCGGAGGATGGAACCGGCTGGAATGGGATGTGGAACTGAAGGCTGGCGGAGTGTACCGCCTCGTGAAGGAGCGGACACAGTGGATGGTCGAGGGGATGTATGACTGATTTTGAGCGTATCCAATCAGTCCAATTCCTTCCCGTTCTAGCAGGATTCGAGCCCAAATTTCGTTTTCTCATTTCGAAATACCCTCCGGGTATGCCTCAAGTCGAAAGCCGGAATTTGTGTTTCGAATCCTACGTCGTCCACTCGAAAGCGACTGATTGGAAACGCTCCAGGGCTAGGCTCAAGACGGGTTGGTTGGGTATGAATGTTTTCGAAAGGCTAAACGCTAATGGCTAATCGCTACATCGAACTGCATGCACGGACGGCGTTTAGCTTTTTGCGAGGGGCGTCGCGGCCTAAGGAGTTGGCGGCGGCTTGCGCGGATGCGGAGCTGGATGCGATGGCGGTTTGTGATCGAGGGGGTGTTTATGGGACGCCACGTTTTTATAAGGAAGCGCGTGCACAGGGAGTGCGTCCCATCGTGGGCTGTGAACTGGCGATGGAAGATGGGAGCGCTTTACCGATATTGATTAAATCGCGACAGGGATATCGAAATTTGTGTAAGCTTCTGACTCGGGCCCAGCTGCGGTCGGAGAAGGGTGAGGGGCAGGTGGCTTGGGACGAACTGCCAGAGTTTTCAGAAGGAATAGTCGCTTTGACAGGGGATGAGGATGGGCCGCTTTACCAAGCGTGGAGACAGGACGGAGTTTCGGGTCTTGATAGAAGTTTAAAGCGTCTTCGAGAGATTTTTGCCGACGAAGATTTGGGACTCGAAGTTCAGCGACATTTGATTCGGGGAGAGGAGCGTTGGGTGGCGACGATGCGTGACTTGGCAGTCGCTTCGGGTCTGCCGCTTGTGGCGACTAATGGAGTCTGTTATGCGACGCCAGCGGGCCGGCTGACTCAGGACGTCTTTACCTGCTTGAGAGAGAAGACGCGTTTGGACGAGGCAGGAATGTTGCTCAGCCGGAATGCCCAGCGCTTTGTCAAGCCAGCGCAAGAGATGGGGTATTTGTTTCGGGACATGCCCGAGGCTATTAAAAACACACTTGGCATTGCGGAACGTTGTGAATTCTCGTTGGAGAATCTTGGATACGAGTTTCCTCGTTTTCCTGTACCTCGAGGGGAATCTATGGATTCTTTTTTGGAGAAGATTGTCTGGTTTGGGGCGGAACAGCGGTATCGGAGTCTGAGTCCGGTGGTGAAGCGTCAACTGCGTCATGAGCTTAGCATCATTGCCCGTTTAGGCTTTTCCGGCTATTTTCTGATTGTCTGGGATTTGGTGAACTACTGCCGAGAGCGCAATATCATGGCTCAAGGACGAGGAAGCGCCGCTAATAGCGCGGTTTGCTATAGCTTGGGGATTACGCCGGTGGATCCCGTGGAAGGGCGATTGCTCTTCGAGCGCTTCTTAAATGAGGAGCGACGGAGTTGGCCGGATATAGACATCGATTTGCCTAGCGGGGACCGACGGGAACAGGTAATCCAGGAAGTGTACCGGCGTTATGGTCGAAATGGGGCAGCTATGACTGCGAATGTGATTACCTACCGTGGGCGGAGCGCGGCTCGGGAAATTGGCAAGGTCTTTGGCTTTTCTGATGAGGTTTTAGGACGTTTTTCCTCGTTGTATGGAAGCCATAACTACTCGCATGAGGTCTCGATTTCTGAGCAATTCGAGAAGTCGGGAATCGCTTCTAGTCATCCGAGAGCGTCTGCCTTGGCTCGGTTGTTTCCTATGATTTTGGGCCTGCCGCGGCACTTGGGCCAGCATTCAGGAGGCATGATTATTTGTGAAGGTGAACTAGACTCAGTGGTGCCGTTAGAGCCGGCGAGCATGCCGGGGCGAACCGTGGTTCAGTGGGACAAGGAGGACTGCGAGGATATGGGGATGGTGAAGGTGGACTTGTTGGGTCTAGGAATGATGGCGGTAATGCAAGATGCTTTCGAAGCAGTGAGGGCTAAGGGGAAGAGTATCGACCTCGCGAGTATTCCCAAAGACGACAAGGCAACCTATGAGATGATGCAGAAGGCCGATACGATCGGGGTTTTCCAGATTGAGAGTCGAGCTCAGATGGCGACTCTGCCGCGGATGAAGCCGAAGGAGTTCTACGACGTGGTTATCGAGGTGGGAATCATCCGACCCGGTCCCATTCAGGGAAACATGGTGAATCCTTATTTGGAGCGACGGGCAGGTCGGCAAAAGATTGAGTATATTGACGATCGCCTGAAACCGATGTTGGAACGGACTTTGGGGGTGGCCCTTTTTCAGGAGCAAATTCTGAAAGTGGCGATGGTTATGGCTGATTTCTCTGGCGCTCAGGCCGAGGAACTACGACGGGCGGTGAGTTTCTATCGAACAGATGACCGGATTAACCAGGTGACGCAGGACTTGGTGAAAGCGATGCGCGAACGAAAGGTTCCGGAAGAGAAAATTGAACAGGTAGTTAGGTCGGTCTCCAGTTTTGCCCATTATGGTTTTCCAGAGAGTCATGCGATTTCGTTTGGGTTGCTGGCTTACGCTAGTACGTACTTAAAAGCTCACTACCCGGCGGAGTTTTATGTGGCATTATTGAACAATCAGCCGATGGGTTTCTATTCACCGGCGACCTTGATCCAAGACGCTAAGCGGCATGGTATTCGGGTTCGAACGGTGGATGTTTCGGTTTCTGGATGGCGGTGCATCGTGGAGAGCGAACAGTCGATCCGACTGGGTCTGACCATGGTAAATGGAGTGAGCCGTTCTCATGCGGAAGCGATGCTGAGAGCTAGGGAGGAGTATGGGTTTACTGATTTGCGGGACTTTAGAAAGCGGACGCGTTTCGACCGGGACGAATTGCGAACGCTGGCTTCAATCGGAGCTTTGAATTGTTTCGAGAAGAGCCGGCGGCATGCCTTGTGGTCGGTGGAGTCGAGCTACGATCCAGAGGACTTGTTTGCGGATGCAGAGGTGGAGGACAATCGTGGACTGAGTCCGTTGGAGGTGATGACGCACGTAGAGCGTCTGCAGGCGGATTATCGGGGTGTAGGCGTGACGGTGGGCTCGCACCCCATGGCTGCAGTTCGGGATCGACTGTCGCAGGTCTGGACGTCAGTGGACTTGGATCACACGCCGCATGGCAACCGGGTTAGAGTGGCGGGACAGGTAATTTGCCGTCAACGGCCGGGAACGGCGAAGGGTTTTTTGTTTATTTCGCTAGAAGATGAGACGGGGATATCCAACATTGTGGTGATGCCGCAGATGTTCGAGCGTAGTCGGCTCGTGATTACACAGGAAAGATTCCTCCTGATTTCAGGAACGCTGCAGAACTTGCAAAACGTAATCCACGTGAAAGCCGAGAAAATAGAACCGCTGGTAGTGGGGGAGCTGCCGGCTGCGAACTCGTATGATTTTCACTAGTAGCCAGCGCTTCAGCCTGAGCATTGTACGAGAATGTGTGCTCAGGCTGAAGCACTGAGCTACTCCACAATCAGAGCGGCGTAGTTCTTTTTTCCACGGCGGAGGAGGATATATTTGTCGAAATGGACGTCGGGCGAGGTGAGCTTGGATTGGAGATCTTGTATCCGTTTATTGTTCACGTTTACACCTCCGCCTTGGATATCTTTTTTGGCCTGGCCACGAGATGGGGACAGGCCTGATTCGACGAGAGCGTCCAGTAGAGAGAGTCCTTCACCGGAAAGGGTATCACTGGATACCGTTGCGTTCGGTATTTCGTTGGCCACTTCTCGCAAAGCGTTCTCCGAAATATCTTCGAGACCACCCCCAAAAAGAATCTGGCTGGCTTTGATGGCATCGTCGGTGGCCTCTTCGCCGTGGATGAGCTGCGTCATTTCGCGAGCGAGAGCTCGATGGGCTACTCTTGCGCCAGGATTTTCTTCGTGCTGTTTTTCGAGTACCGCGATTTCATCCTGGTCGAGAAAAGTAAAGTATTTCAAGTAGCGAATGACGTCACGATCATCGACATTGATGAAGTACTGGTAGAAGCGATACACGCTGGTGCGAGCAGGATCTAGCCAAATGGCGCCTGATTCGCTCTTGCCGAATTTGGTCCCGTCAGCGTTAGTGATGAGGGGTAGGGTGAGGCCGTAGACAGTGGCCCCCGCCTTTTTGCGTGTCAGCTCGGTACCGATGGTGATGTTTCCCCATTGATCGCTGCCGCCGATTTGGAGTTCGCAATTTTCTGACTGGTAGAGATGGTAGAAGTCGTACCCTTGCAGCAGCATGTAGGAAAATTCTGTGTAGCTGATGCCGACATCACGGTCTTCCATGCGAGCGCGTACGCTTTCTTTGGCAACCATGGAGTTTACGGTGAAATGTTTGCCAACATCTCTTAGAAAATCGAGAAAGCTGATTGGGGCCATCCAAGTGGCATTGTCGACGAGTCGGGCGGTATTTTCGATGGCTTCGTTGAAATCGAGTATACTGGCGAGCTGCGTTTTGACTGACTCGATATTGTGGTCGAGCACTTCTTTAGTGAGTAACTGGCGCTCAGACTTTTTGCCCGATGGGTCACCAATGCTTCCAGTAGCTCCACCGGCAAGAGCGATTGGTTTGTGACCATAGTTCTGGAAGCGCCTAAGAGCGATGAGAGGCACGAGATTGCCGACATGGAGGCTATCTGCAGTAGGGTCAAAGCCACTATACAATGATATGGGCCCTTCGGCAAGTCGCTCAACTAAAGCCTCTTCAGCTGTGCAGTCGTTCAGGAGTCCTCTCCAATGCAGATCTTCCAAAATCGTCATAAGGGGGAAGGTTTTGGAGAGAATTGAGAGATGTGTCGAGATTAAGGCTGAAGGTTGCAGACTTAAGGCTGAATTTTGAAAAAGAAAGGACTCGAACTCGGTCTCAATGAATTCTTAGAAACCGGGGGCGAGGATTTTGTTAACCTTACCTTTGTAGATTCTCACTTCGCCTTTGACCGTGTTACCTTGCCCATCGAGATCACCTCGGTAGATTAAAATTTCGTCCGTGTCTTTGCGAATGGAGAATTTCTTGTCCATCGGTTCGCCGAGAATGGCCACGACTTCTTCAGGTTTCATCTTCAAGGCAAGCTTGTCCCAGGCATCGGGATTTACCCAGTCTCCACTCGCTCGAACTTCTGCTTTGCGTAGCTCGATTCTCAAGTTCTCGTACCACTTGTTTTTGTCGCCTTTAGGCGGAGGATTGGAGGCGGCGTACGCGACGGCTGCCTGGGGAACGGCGTTGGGGACTTCAGAAACTTCTTCGTATTTGGCGAGACGCGCTTCCAACGCGGAGACCTTCTCGTTGAGCGATTTGATCTCGGCGAGAATTTGATCCAGGGTCGCTTGTTCGACGTCAGCCGCGAACGATGCGCTTGATAGCAGTAGAATGGATAACAATGAGAGGGCCCGTTTCATGTCTCAAATAGGGCGCGTGTAGGGAAAAAGGGCAAGCGTCTTCGCCCTACAGGCTACGCCGACTCGTGGGCCTTTTTGACCGACGTACTTGCAGCTCTAATATATGATCGCCCGTTTTTGCAATTCAGTCGGCATCGTGTCGGAATTGACCTTCAAGTAGTTGATCATTCCCTCAAGCCAGGTTGAAACGGAGTTTGGATTGTAGCTCACCCTCGGTTCAGTATTTAGGACTCCGTCCGCATCGCCCAAAGGCATTAGCCGACGAGGAATCTGATTGAGTGTGATTGTTTCGAAGTAAGTGTTAGATTCTCTTAGGGAATCAAGCAACGTCTTCTCGTTAAAGTCATACGCCGGTGAATCCTCTGCGCGAATGATCATTATGGGCGAGTAGATATTGCTGAAAATCTTGTGGTAAAATTCCCTGCGAGAAGGATCGGTGCGTCTCCAAATCTGTTCAGAGGTCAGCCATTTGCTCTCTTCGATAACGTCTTTGTGAGTCTGCCTTGTGAAAAGCATGTAGTGGGGTTCCTCAAGAATAAATCCACTAAACGAATACGTACTCGTGAGATAGATGGACAAGTTGGCATATTCCTTGGTCGACATCAGGAAGAAGCTGCTTTCATCGACTTCTTTTTGATCACGAATTTCGTCGAACATCTCGACCCAGTCAGAGGCTCGAGCCGATCGAAGCGATTCCAGATCTTTTGCGACAG
Source organism: uncultured Opitutaceae bacterium (assembly GCA_937942145.1). GTDB lineage: Bacteria > Verrucomicrobiota > Verrucomicrobiia > Opitutales > Opitutaceae > Pelagisphaera. Next base: position 5,321 of record CALDFV010000170.1, on the reverse strand, counting down.
CATAGGCAACCACGAATCCTTGACCGAGCAAGTTACTTCCGAATGGAGAGGTGAGAAGGTAGCGTGCTTCATTCTCCTTTTGAGCACGGCGACTCTTGGATCTCCCAAAAAAACGTCGGCTGGGCTGGTTGCTCAGTGAGGCAGATTCCACATCGATAATAAAGACAGCTGGGGCAATTTTTGCCCTCTTCGGACGCCCCCATACCAGGCTGATCTTCTTACCCGATTCAAGACGAACCTGTTTGGATTTCATCTGGATATCGTCCTTAAAAATACCGCGACGGAAAGGATAGTCGCCGGACGTGAGTCGCCGGAGCATTTTACGCTCTTCAGAAAAGATGTCTTCTGGATTCAGAATACTCGGCGTGATGTTTTCCTCAGGTTCGGTTGCGCCCTCTTGAGCGTTTATCGAAAGGCAGTAAATCGTGGCTCCAACGAAAAAAAGGACCGTCCGCAGGGTTTTCAATTCGGATCGTCGCATCATGGTTCTCTTAGTTGTTCTGAGGAGGTATTAAGACCAACGCTCTTTGAAACGTGTCAGTTACATTATAATCATCAACATTTCCAATTTGGCAAGAATCTTAGCCTGGCTGAAATTGTGCCAACTTAGTGGTGAGACAATGAGGGGCCTGGATCGCCAAAGGACAGATCAATTTACTCCCGCAAAGAGAGCCAAAAAAACGCTCGTCCCATTTTTGGGTGCGAGCGTTGCAATTAGGGGAAGCGGAAAAAAGTCTACTTCTTCTTCGCTTCTTCGCGTTCGAGGGCTTCTTTGATTACCTGCTCAGCCACGTTCTTCGGACAAGGCGCGTAATGCGAGAACTCCATTGAGAATTGTCCGCGACCCGAGGTCATCGTACGGAGCGAGCCAATGTAGCCGAACATTTCAGCAAGAGGAGCGTCCGCTTTGATCTGAATTGAAGTAGCGGTAGGCTCTTGAGACTTGATCATACCGCGACGGCGATTGAGGTCGCCAATGACATCCCCGATATTATCTTCGCCTACGAACACGTCGAGTTTCATGATCGGCTCTAGGATTTGCGCTCCCGCCTTTGGCATCGTTTGGCGATAGCCAGCGCGAGCCGCTGTTTCGAACGCAACCGCTGATGAGTCGACCGGGTGGTAGGACCCATCGGTAAGCGTAACCTTGAAATCGACTGTTGGATAGCCCGCAAGGACCCCTCTATCGATCGACTTTGCAAAGCCCTTTTCGATGGCTGGCCAGAACTCCTTAGGAACGTTGCCGCCAACAACCTTGGACTCGAATTGGAAACCTTCGCCGGACTCAAGTGGTTCGATGATGTAATCGATCTTACCGAACTGACCGGAACCACCAGACTGCTTTTTGTGTGTGTAGCTGTCTTCGATGCGCTGAGTGATAGACTCGCGGTAGGCGACCTGCGGCTTACCGACGTCAACTTCAACGCCGTAGGTGCGCTTGAGGATGTCTACTTTGATATCCAAGTGAAGCTCACCCATTCCTTTGATAATCGTTTCTCCAGAATCCTCGTCGGTTTCTACGCGGAAGGAAGGATCCTCCTTGATCATTTTTCCAATGGCAGTGGAGAGCTTTTCAGCATTCGCCTTGTCGCGAGTCGCGATGGCGATTGAGATAACGGGATCTGGGAAGACCATTGGCTCTAGAGTTGCCGGATTGTCAGGATCGCAGAGCGTGTGACCTGTTTGGGTGTTTTTCATCCCAAGAAGGGCTACGATGTCACCCGCCTGGGCAGAATCAACCTCCTCACGAGAGTCGGCGTGCATTTCCACGATACGGCCAATACGCTCTGTCTTACCCGTAAAGGTATTGAGAACGCTGGTGCCTTTTGCCAGCTTGCCCGAATAGATACGGGTAAAGGTGAGTGCGCCATACTTGTCGTCCATAATCTTGAACGCGAGTGCTCGCAATGGTTTGTCGATATCAACCGTGGCAACATTTCCGGTCTCGTTGCCTTCCAGATCGATTTCTGGCTGTGGCTTTACCTCAGTTGGAGAGGGCAAGTAGTCGACTACCGCGTCCAAAATGAGCTGCACCCCCTTGTTCTTAAAAGAAGAGCCGCAGTAAGTTGGGAAAAAGTCCAAATTGATCGTTCCTTTGCGGACGCAGGCCTTGATATCATCAATGGCGGGTTCCTCGCCCTCGAGGTATTTTTCCATTAGCTCGTCGTTTTGCTCGACTGCTGTTTCGATAAGCTTTTCGCGCCATTCCTCGACGTCGTCCTTCATGTCTTCAGGAACATCCTCGATCGTGAAGTTCAATGGGTCTCCAGAATCGTCCCAGATCCAAGCCTTGCGTGTCAGCAGGTCGACGCAGCCTTTGAGCTCACTTTCGCGACCGATAGGCAGAACCATTACAAGTGCATTGGCTCCGAGCACGGTTTCCACTTGGTTGACGACGCGTAGGAAGTCGGCGCCGATGCGATCTAGCTTGTTTACGTAAATAATGCGAGCAACCTCGGAGTCATTGGCGTATCTCCAATTGGTCTCGGACTGGGGCTCAACGCCTCCAGAGCCGCAGAAAACGCCGACGCCTCCATCGAGTACCTTCAGGGAACGATAGACTTCGATGGTGAAGTCAACGTGGCCGGGAGTATCGATAATGTTGAAACGATGGTTGTTCCAAAAACAGGTCGTCGCAGCCGATTGGATCGTGATGCCTCTTTCCTGCTCTTGCTCCATGAAGTCTGTCGTTGCCGCTCCATCGTGAACCTCGCCGATCTTGTGGATCTTGCCAGTGAGCTTGAGAATGCGCTCAGTTGTGGTCGTCTTACCCGCGTCCACGTGGGCGAAGATTCCGATATTTCTGTAAAGTGTTAGGTCTGTTGCCATTGTGCTTATTTTTGATTGCGATCCAGAGACTACTCTCAAGGAAACCATACGCGCGTATAGAAAGTTCTGCGTCTGGCAACGCAATAATTCGCATTGAGGTTCGATTGCGGGTCCGTCGAGGCCGATCGGACCTTTTTTGGCAAACTGAGATTGCTCTTTGAGGGGCTGGCTTTTTAGTTCGAACCATGTCGAATAGGCCAATTGTAAAATCATCTGAATCGGTTGCGACGGAAGTCGTGGGCGCGGGAACCGGAACGAAGCGGCAAGTCCTTATCAGTGAGAAGGAAGGCCCGAATTTTGCTTTAAGGCGCTTCATCATGGAGCCGGGCGGAGGAATGCCCAAACACACGAACACCGTGGAGCACGAACAATACGTGCTGAAAGGAAAGGCGCGTGTGGGAATTGGGGAGAAGATTTTTGAAGTAAATGCGGGGGATGCGGTTTTCATTCCAGAGGGAGTGCCCCATTGGTATGAAGCGGACGAGAAAGAGGGATTCGAGTTTCTCTGTATTGTGCCAAACAAGGAAGACGTGATCCAAGTATGTGACGGGCCGGGTTGCTGACGCATCGAAAATAAGAAGTTTGTAGGCCGTTGTCAGGACGACTTTCCGCCACTTTGACGAGAAAGATTGAAATTCGAAACCGAAACGCTACAATATGCGTTACAAGTTTAGACCGCGATCCCAAATAATATTATGAAAACTTTCCTTTCTTCCGAATGCCTCGCCGTTTCGACTGCTTTTGCCTTACTAGCCACTCCTTGGATGAGCGGGCAGCAAGAGTCGGAGCCTGGAGGCTATCTCTTCTTCGGCACTAGTGTCAGCGCAGAGGCTGGTGAATCTCATTTCCCAATCGTGAGCGTGGATAAGAAGAATATTTTTGTCGACGCGGGCATTGACGTAAAAAAAGTCTCGCTGCGAGCGCCTTGCCGCGTGAGGGCCGAACTGATGCTGTCGGAAAGTTTTGCAGATGTGCTCGAGATGAAGTTTACGACTTCGTCGATGACGAATTTGCAGCGTTCCGCGCAAGCGGTCTCGGACATGCAGTATTCTGCGGTCCAGTCGGAGATCCAAGTTTCAATGTTGAGCTCCCAGTTGGAAGGTGATCCGCTCTCGGCCGATGCGAGCCCCTCCGACATGGCTATCCAGTCTCAAATCGAAGATGTTCAGCAGGACAACTCGGACTTTCAATCTAGCATGCAAGACAGCCTAGATATGGGTACTTTCGAGGCTGAAGAGCTGGCGGATACGGTCCATGTAAAAGGGACGATTATCCCGAAGACGGATATGCTAGGAGCGTATTGCGTTATCGTTGTCGACTATGACGTTCAGGATTTGGAAACAGGCGAGATGGAAGGGCGAGGCCGATTTGCTCGGGCTAAGTACATTGGCGACCTATTAGCGGAAGAAATCGTCGAATTACGGGTTCGCGTTTCCACGGGTGAGTTCAACAAGGAAACTGCGGAATTCCAGATGCACTTGTTCACGGGAGACGGGGATCAGGTGGCGATGAGCAACTCGCGTGGGCTCAAGCCCTTGACACCTCAGGAAGTGGCGACTTTTAGGGAGCTTTCCGCTAAAACGTCACTGCGCAATAACGGCTAAGGCGTGCTGAACTTATATTAGAGGGCGACGAAAGTCGTCTTCATGTTATGGGTGCGCTTGGAAGCGCCCACCCATTTTCTGTGCGATTTTATCTTCATGCTTGCGCGCTGGAAGTATAGGCACTTATCTGAGGAGAGTTTCTCGGAGCATTTTTGATGTTTTCCTACCGAGTTTGTTGAAGTAAAGTCCCCTTACTTTATGTCCAGTCTACCCCTCCCTGCTCTTTCTCTCATCGCATTGATTCCGATCGCGATCGTCATGCTCTTTCTTGTGGCCCTCCGGTGGCCGGCAAAAAAGGCGATGCCGCTTGCCTATGTTGTGACCGTAGTGATCGCCTTTGCGATCTGGAGCGCCCCTATCGCGCAAATAGCCGCCGCAAGTATTCATGGTCTTGTTACGGCGGTTAATTTGTTGTTCATCGTTTTTGGAGCGATTCTTCTTCTAAACACGCTCAAGGCCTGCGGAGATATCCACGCGATACGGCAGGGATTTGTAGACATATCGCCAGATCGGCGTATCCAAGCGGTCATCATCGATTGGCTCTTTGGATCCTTTATAGAAGGAGCGGCGGGTTTTGGGGCCCCGGCAGCAATTGCGGCGCCTTTGCTGGTAGCCATCGGTTTTCCTGCGATGGCAGCTGTCGTCGTGGCTTTAGTAATACAGAGTACACCGGTCTCTTTTGGTGCAGTGGGAACTCCGATTTTAGTAGGGGTGAATACAGGATTGTCAGGCCAGACAGAGGTTTTGGCTCTGGTAGAGTCCCTTGGCATGTCCTACGAAGCCTATCTTAAACTAATTGGTGTCACGGTCGCCACTTTTCACGGTATCGTCGGAACCTTTGTACCTTTAGTGATGGTGGCGCTGTTGACGAAATACTTTGGGAAAAGA
>CALDFV010000169.1 GCA_937942145.1 uncultured Opitutaceae bacterium | reverse complement strand
CGTGTTCCGACGATTGAGATTGGTATCGGGGGCTCCTTTGTTCCTCTGGTTGGTGCTCGCTGCATTCCTCCGGAAATTGGACTTCTCAGTATAGGTATGCCGCGTATTGTCGCTAACGGTGTCTTCGTCCGCGGAGTTGTCTATTAAAGTAACGGTTACGGGATAGCCCAAAAACCGTTGAAAGGCTTTGGTGAGTAGATCCAAGTAGTTATCGTTGATCCAAATTGCGGAAAACTCACTCGGTACTTGAAGGACCACGGAATTGCCATCCGCGCTTAGGCACTCTACGGAAACAAACCAGCTATCAAAGATATCGCGTGGAAGGAGCTCCGAAAGCTCGGTTTTTACTTTTTCCCAAATTAGTGTGGGCTCAGTGACCTGTGGCATTGAAATAGTTAGAAACGTTGATGGTTATTCACATCATTTAGAGGATCGCATCGTACGGGTTGTTTCTAACTTGGAATCCGATGAATTGGGCCACGACAAAAATTGGGTAACGAACTTGAGTGGGTCTACGTGTGGGAGAGTTTTTCAAGTCGTTGTAATTAAGGAAGTTAGAGGGAAATCGGTGGCGGTGTGTTCGAATTTGGAAGACAAGATGAAAACAGGGAGTGTGAGATGCGTTAAAAAGTGAAATCTAGATAGAGTAACGTAAAGAGAATCGTATATCTCAAGCTCTAGTTTTCGACAAGTTATTAACATTTTCCTGCGGATAAGTATTTTGGAAAAAAACTTGCGCCACCGACGAAAAATCATCTCGGACGGAACCCCCTAGAAATAAGCTCTTTAACGCGGTTGGCTCGAGAAAAACAGCTCCGTTTGACCTTGAATTGGGAAAATAAATACGAAAAATTTACTCAGGAAACGGGGAAAAATATTTTTTCGTAATCGTTTATTTGCTGGTCGACATTAAATCGATGAGACGATCGTTGAACTCCTTGGCGGGATCGTGTCCCAGTCGCTTCAGTGCTTGGACCATCGAAGCGACTTCAACGATACGAGCGATGTCTCGCCCAGGTCGAACATAGATTTCGATGTGTGGCACATCGATGCCGAGAATGGTAAAGTAGTCTTGGTCAAGTCCGGTCCGGTCTTCTTGGACCTCAGGTGTGAGTTCTAGGAGCGAAACCACGAGGTCTATTCTTTTTTCGGGACGGATACTTCTGACACCGAACATTTCGCCCACGTTGATGATTCCGATTCCCCGGCACTCCATGTACCCTTGGTTTAGCTCCGCGCTTGAAGCCATCAGTTCGCGCTCATCCAGTAATCGAATACGGGTTAAATCATCTGCCACGATGCTATGCCCGCGCTCAATCAGCGCGAGGGCGCATTCGCTTTTGCCGATCCCGCTCGATCCCCGGATCAAAGTCCCCATCCCTTTAATATCCATCATTGTGCCGTGTTCCGAGGTGGAGGGCGCGAAGGCAGCGTCTAGGGAAAGGGTGGCCGCGTTGATAAAGTTCATCGTGATCATCGAAGTACGGAGGATGGGTAGGCCTCGCGTTTCAGCGATTTCCTTCATGATGGGAAGGGGTAGGTAGTTCCTTGCGATCACGAGGCAAGGGATGGATTGGTCGATGAGTTCGGAAAGACGTTTCCTCTGCGTGTCTTTGTCTAGACTCCGCAAATACGTCATCTCGGACGCGCCCAAGACCTGAAGCCGCTTGTTGGCAAAATATTTGAAGAATCCGGTTAGGGCGAGGGAAGGACGATTGACGCTCCCTTCGCGTATGACCCGTCTCAATCCCCGATGTCCCGCTACCAGTTCGAGCTTTAGGTGATCCGAGTAGCTCTTGAGGAAGTCCTTAATGGAAAGACTGTCGATTTTCTTGATTGGTTTCGCAGCGGTCATAGGAAGAAAAAGGAATCGTGGAGAGACTCTATCCTATTGGGGAAAGGAAAAGCAAAACCTTTGCAGCGAAAGCCAGGATCGGGCGGCTTCCCGGTTACATGTTAAAATTCTCGCCGAGGTACAGCTTTCGGCTTTTGGGGTCATTGATGAGGAAATCGCGGTCACCGCTGGCGAGCACTTTTCCTTCATGGATCAGGTAGGCCCGATCCACGATCGCGAGCGTATCTCGGACATTGTGGTCCGTAATAAGGATCCCGATACCCCTTCTCTTCAGAGCGAGAACGATCTTTTGGACTTCGGCTACATTGATCGGGTCCACTCCGGCGAAGGGTTCATCCATCAATACGAACTCAGGCTGGGTGACGAGGCAGCGGGCAATTTCGAGGCGCCTTCTTTCCCCGCCACTGAGCGTGTAGGCCTTTTGCTTAGCGAGAGAGGTGAGCCCAAGGTCAGAAAGCTGGCTTTCTATGAGGGATTTCCGTTGGCGCCGGTTCAAGGGGAGCGTTTCCGCAACGGCCTGAACGTTTTGCCATACGGTGAGTTTTCTAAATACGCTCGGTTCCTGGGGCAAATACCCGATGCCTAGTCGGGCCCGTCGATGGACCTTCAAGTGAGTGATTGTTTTTCGGTTCAGTAGCACGAAACCCCGGGTCGCCTCGACGAGACCAGCTATCATGTAGAACGTAGTGGTTTTTCCCGCTCCATTGGGTCCAAGCAGGCCCACGACTTCACCGGTTCCAATGTCCAGGCTCGCCCCATTGACGACTGTCTTCACTCCATAGGTTTTCACGAGGCCGCGCGCCTCGATCATGTTGGGCTCTTTTGCCGGCTCCTCTTGGGCCGGCTTGGACTCTTCCTGTTCGACCTCGCTCATCAGTTGTTCTTGGAACGGTTTGGCTTCTTGGAATTTTCCTCTTCCTTCTTGGGTTCAGAATTACTGGAATCCGCTGCAGCGTCGGTTGTCGGTTCGGCGGTTTCCGGGACCATGGACTCCTCATCTTCCTCGAAACCGAGGTCTTTAAGCGGGGGAGCGGAAATGCGGATCTTGTTATTGGGATCTCCAACCCATTCTACCCGTCCATTGCCTCGGTAAATCTTCAATTGGGCGCCCGTTCCGTCGATCGTAATGTCTCCCTGGTATAGAATGGGATCCTCATCCAGTAGAATGAAGTCATCGTTCGGATAAACCTCGGCGAGTCCTGCGGTGGCAGATCGCTGGTCTTGCACGATCCGGACATTTCCGGTGGCGATAATCTTATTGATCGAACTGATGTCACCAATGGTGTCATTCCCGTCCTTGTCTTTGACGTCGGTGAAGACCTCGATTTGGTTGCAGGTGATTTCCAGGTTTGTCGCCACCATTCTGACGCTTCCGACTCCAATCAAGTATCCCTTTTCCTCGGTGATTTCAGCGCGAAGGCTTTCGGCTTCAATTTCCGTTTGTACCAGTGGTATGTCGGATATGAAGGGCTTGGGGCCGAGATCCTCGACGGGGCGGGCGATCGACGTTTCTTCCGAGGGTTCCGTTGCGGGTTCATCTTGTCCTGCGAGCCAATTCGAAGCTAACAGGGCGATGGAAAGAATGGTTGAAATTCGCTTCATTTAATTACGTTTCCGATAGCGGAGAAAATGACGATTTTGACGTTCTTGTTGATGACGAGCTGATTCCCGTTCTCTTGCCAGATCCAATCATCACCGGTCAGGACGAAGGAGTCGTTCTCAAGCTTGATGGAACCAGGTCCCGCGGCGGAGCGCTTTTTGTTCTGATCCATACGGAAAAGGGCTTCCGGACTTTCCATCGTTCCGATTACCGCGTCCCTTTCGTCTCCCGTGTATTGGTTGAGTTCCATACCTAGGATGCGGATTTCGACCTCGTTTAGGATAATTGCCTGTTCGCCCCTCAGGTAGCCGGTTCGATAGCCGTCGTCATTGAACAACGGGAGTTTGAAGTTGGTGATGGGTTCGTCCAGGGTTTGGGCGAAGCCAAACGCCCCTAAGAAGATCAATCCTAGGGCGGCCCAGCGGTTTGATTTTGTTCGGAATGCCTTCATTTAACTAATTGAGAACGCGCGGCGAGGATATGGTTGCACACTTCGCGCACGGCGCCGTTTCCACCAGCCCGTTGGGTCGTGTAATTAGCGGCGGCCAGGGGTTCGGGTTGGGCTTCCGGGACCGCCACGCCGATGGCGGCTAGCTCGATCGCTCCCGTATCGATGGTGTCATCGCCCATGTAAGCGGCTTGCTCGGGTTTGAGACCCAATTCCTCTAGGAGCGACGAAAGCGCTTCGGCTTTGTCTTTCCTACCCTGAATCACGAAATCAACTTTGAGCTCTTCCGCCCGGCGGTCGGTTGCTTCCGATCCCCGACCCGATATCCAGGCAATTTTCACGCCTGCTTCACGGAGCATGACGAGACCAAGTCCGTCGATGATGGAAAAGCGTTTTGTTTCCGATCCGTCCGAGGAGACATAGAGACTGCCATCGGTCAAAACGCCATCTACGTCCATTGCGAACAATTCGATGGCGCCCCAATTCAAGTTGTGAGTCATTTCGCTCATGAACTATTCAGCCTCTAACCAGTCTATCATGGATGCAAGGATGCTATTCGCATTGGGGCGATAGTCGGCTTCCAGTTCAGCAGCAAACGGAACCGGCATGTCTTTGGATGTGATTCTGAGGGGAGGGGCTTCTAGGTCGAAAAACTGGTTTTCGACGATGCGGGAAACCAGCTCTGCGCTAAAGCCGGCGTTGCGGCGGCTTTCGGTTATGACGACGAGTCGGCCGGTTTTCGCAACGGATTCCTGGATGGATTGAAGATTGAGAGGGTTGAGCGCTCGGAGGTCCCAGAGCTCACATTCCAAGTCGTATTCTTCCTTCAAATACTCGATGGCTTCGTTGGCCCATATCGTCATTTCCCCGTAGGTCACGACGGTGGCGTAATCTCCCTGGCGTCGCAGGGCCGGCTGCCAGATATTGCGATAGTTCGGATTGAAGGTGATGGGTGATTTGAGGAGATTGTAGAGATTCTTGTGCTCGAAGAAAATGACTGGATTGTCGTCTTCATAGGCAGCCAGCAGACCGTCAAACGCATCCTGAGGGGTGCTGGGGTAGAGGAATTTAGTTCCGGGAATATGGAGATAGAGCGCTTCGAGATCTTGGGAATGGAACGATCCAAAAGTGAGCCCCCCACCACAGGGAAAGCGATAGACGAGCGGGGCATTCGCACCTGAACGGAAGTGATAGGTGCCGGCATTCAGAGTGATTTGCGTGGTCGCGTCCGTCGCGAAGTCAGCGAACTGGAATTCAACGATGGGGCGATGGCCGTTGACTGCCAAGCCCGTGGCGTAGCCCACCATAGCGGATTCGCAAATGGGCGTATTGATTACGCGGCTACGTCCATACTTCTGGAAGAGTCCCTTGGTGACCTTAAAGGGTCCTCCGTAGTCGGCGATGTCCTGTCCCATGATGATCGATTCAGGAGATTCTGCCAAAATCTTTTCCAGGGCGCGATTGATGGCCTGGGCAAACGTCACCGTTTCCGAGGCGGTTTCTTCGGCGGGCTTCCAATCGATCTCTAGGTTTGTCTTCGCGTAGACATCGTCGATCAGTCCTTCCGGACTGCACATAGGCAGCTTGAGGGCGGCGTTGACGGTTTCGGTGACGAAGCTCTTTAGCAGGGCTTCTTCCTGCTCAATGCGGTCGCCATGCCCCTTTACGATCAAGCGCTCACGAAGGTTTTTGAGGCAGTCCTCATCGAACCATTTTTGAGTGAGCTCCGGATCGATATAGTCGAGGGTGTCGTAGCCGGCATGCCCGAGGAGCCGAAGCGTATGCATTTCGATCAGCATGGGCCGGCAGGTCTCCCGGGTTTCGTCGATCGCGTCCTGAAAGACCTTTAGGTTTTCCTCGATGTTGGCGACATCGAGCTCGATGCCTTTCATCCCGTATCCCTTGGCCCGGTCGACGAGTTTGCCGGCATACTGTTCGTGGAGGGGCGTCGAGTAAGCGTAATTATTGTTTTCGACCACAAAGATCACGGGAAGGTTGAGCACGCTCGCGAGGTTCATGCTCTCGTGAATCTCACCCGTGCTCGATCCCCCATCGCCGAAGAAAGTGATGCCGATCGCCTTGTGGCCTTTTCGACGCTGGGAATCGGTTCCGCCCATAACGTTGGAGGACATCTTCCCTAGGTGGCTGATCATGGGGAAGCTTCGATTCTTGGGATCGCCATGGTGGGCGTTCCCTTCGCGGCCTTTGGTGGGGCTCCCTGAATTTCCTAGGAACTGGCACACGTGATCGCCGAGATGATCGGACCAAACGAGATGACCGGGCATGCCACGATGCGTCCAGGAGACACAGTCGATAGACTTGTCCATCATGAGACCCAGCGGGGCGACCAGACCTTCATTCCCGTCTGACACGGTGACCGTACCTTTCATCTTACCCTGCCGGTAGAGTTCGAATATGCGGGCGTCGGTGAAGCGGCTGTAAACCATCCAGCGATAGGCGAGGAGCAAGTCTTCGTCGGTGGCCGTATCGTTTTCGATACGGAGATCTCTCTCGAGGAGAATGTCGGGCGTTTTCGGAAAAACCTCGGGATTCTTTGCAGATGAGCTCATGAGTGAAAGACGAACTTACGATTCCGGGGTTAGCAGATCAACGCTTCTTGCGCCCTCGCCCAACTGCTCCTTGAATGCTTCGAGCGATATAGGGAATTCAATGTTGCTGTCTGAGGACCATTTCCAGGTTTTGCCCAGGACGACGCGCTTCTTCAGCTTCTCAGAAGCAGGCAGTTGCATTTCGGATACGATTGAGGTGATGACTTGGGCGGACATTCCTTGGGGAGGGCTCAACTGGAAGAGGCAGTAAATCGCTTCGTCCGTTTCCCATGCCTCGAGAGGGGCTAACTGCCAGCCGGCAGAGGGTGTATCCAATTGAACGGTGATGGTTTCAGATTGGATCGGCTCAGATTGCAGGCATCCGGTCAGGAGGATGAAAAGCCCGGCGAGAGCGAGGGCTTTTTTCAGCATAAAGCGGTCGAAACTTGTAGGAGCCCCGACTTGTCGGGGCGATCCACACTGCA
>CALDFV010000168.1 GCA_937942145.1 uncultured Opitutaceae bacterium | reverse complement strand
TCGAAATAGTCCTCTAGTAGATACTTCACGTCGGAGGGCCGAAACGTATGCAAATCAAGTTCTCCGTTTATCGGTATTTCAATGGGGTCCGGCTCTTCCACTACTCTCTTCTCTCCTTTGATTCTAACATAGCTGAAACTTTCTTAAATCGCTCGTTAAACTGTCGAATTACACGCAAGCAACCGTGCATTTTAAATCGCTTAGCTGTAAATTGCCGCCCTTCGATTCATCGACTTATGAAATTCTGGAAAACATCGATCACTCTAGCGACTACGATTCTGGCCGCAACGATGGTTTTTTCCAATCAGGGGGACAGTCGCAACCTGCTTTCCCCGGTTCCGATTTACAAAGTGTCGCCCAAACACCCGGACGACCTCTACGCGAGAGCAATCGAGGGTGAAGCAGTAATCGCGGTTACCGTGGATATATTTGGCGGCGCGACAAAACCGAAAGTGGAAACCGCGACCCATCCAGATTTCGGGATCGCCGCATCTCAAGCCGCATCCGAGTGGATCTTCGAGCCAGCGACAAAGGACGGCGTTCCGATCGAATCACGCGTCAAGCTGCCTTTCGTGTTCGAAATCGCGTTCGAACACAAATTCAACGTTGAGATGGGTCGCGAAATATTCGTCAAACTAAACCATACCGTTGTGCCTTCGTCAGAGCTAGACAAGGATCCCCTGCCTAACTACGTGCCTCCATTCTCCAGCTTTTATCCGGAAAATTTCCGGAATAGCGGGAAGTCCGCCGCCGTAAATCTCGAGTTCGTCATCGCGCCTAACGGTGAAGTTCTGAATCCCCGTATCCTATCTATCACTACAAATGGGTTTGAAAAAGCGGCCCTCCAAGCAATTAGCAGCATGAAGTACCGCCCTGTAGTCGTGGATGGCAAACCCGCTTATGTATCCATGATTCGCCCCATCCAGCTTACGGAGTGAGGCGGAAGGTGTAATATCTAGTCGGTGATCTCCAAGTGATCATTGAGCGAATCATTTTGGGTGTTAGAAATGTATCTGCGAAGCCTCGCGAAGAAGTGAGATCGCCCGCTCCCTTTCCACGTCAGACATCAACGAATACGGCCGCTGAAGACGTGTATCCATGAACAAAGTTCCGCCCACCCACCGGTCCGAATTCTCCGTTTCCGAAAAACCCGACCTGAGCTTGTGGCGTTATGAGTGGGTAGATGCTCGCCGCATCGTGGTGCTCAACGCCAAACAATCCCATGCCGCGGCCTGAACAACTGCTCAAGCAGGCCCCATAGATCCGCTTCTCTTCCAGTTCCCGACGGAAGACGGCAATCAATTCCTCAAGCTCTTCGCTAGCGCCCTTTCCATCGCGGATTTGAAACTGCACGGATTGCCCAACACGAGGGAACGCCCCGACCGCTAGCGAGCCCTTTGACGGATCGGCAGCCAATAGATTGCGTACCAAAAAATCGCCCCGTTTGAATTCATCCAAATACTCGTCGACCGCAAGCCCCACAAAAACGTGCCCTCGACTCCTTCGGCGCATCTCTTCGCCGATGCCCTGGAAAGTCTCTTCGAGAATGGTCGCGGCAGGCCGGTTCCCGATCCGCTCAAGAACGTTGCCATTGGCTTTGGTCACCGTCCAGGCATCACCGATCGGTGTGCAACCCTGCGCCGTGACGCCTAACAGCTTAACACCACCGCCAATGCCCACTGCAACGCCGCCATCAGCGATAACCGAATCGTTCCAAATCACGGCACTTGTTCTCGCTTCGCTATCGAAATGGGCCAATCCACCGTAGATCGGGGCATTGGGAAAATCTCGCTCCCAGGACTTGATCAACTCCTCAACGCTTACGTGTAGCGGCTCAGCAAATACAAACCAACCATTTATTCCTTCGCTCCCAGGATCAAATTGCCTTCGCCAGAATCCGGGCTCATCGCATGTGATTCCCTTTTGCGACTCTTTCGCTGAAAATCCTAAATCTACGATACGCCCACCTGGGAGGCAGAAAAGCCCAAGGGCAATGCCACCTGTCCGCTCGAACTCCAACTGGTTGGAAATCACCCCATTGGAAACGCATCCCGCCAAGGTGGGTATACCCAAGGACGACCGAAGTACATCCACAATATCTTCCGCAAAATCGATCCAGTCAGAAGAAATGAATACAAGCCCCAAGTCTACCTCACTTGGCAAAAGAGCGCGACGCAGCCTCAAGGCCCAACGCTTGAATTCCAATTTGTCCCACGGCTCGTTCCATCGATCCGCGACGCTGTAAAACGGTTCATCCACCTCAATCCTGTTGCTCGTTGATTCTCTTCGCCAAAACCAGTCGGTTGATTTTGGCATTGTGTCGCACATCCACCGGAAACGCTCGATCGAACAGGAAAGTTTTTATGTCGCTCGTAACCGATGTCTTCGCCGCTGCCTCTTGCAGACCCTCGATAAACTGGGAACGTTCCTTTTCGGTTTGAGGAAACGCGCTTTTAAGTGGCTCCACCACGATCGCCGGAATCGTGGGGCTGTTTTGCCGCAAACCAATCAGAGCCGACCGAAATACCTGAGGCACCGTATTGAAAACACCTTCACAGCAATCCGTATGGTACGTCTTGCCTCCAGATTCAACTCGCTCCGCTTTTCTGCCACAGAACCAGATTCTTCCCTGATCATCGAAATATCCCAAGTCCCCCATTCGATGCCAAATTTGTCCCCCAGAGTCGATCTTCGCCTCACGGGTTTCCTTTGACAATCCATCGTATTCCCGCGTCACGCTCGGACCTGTGGCGACAATTTCGCCGATTTCTCCGCAGGCTGCGGGCTTCTCGAGAGCCGATGCATCCAAGGGTTCGTCACTGACCGGGATAATCTTAACTTCCACCCCCGGCAGCGGACGCCCCACACAGGTCCCTTTCCCCTGGGTCGTTAAATGGGCGGTTTCACCCAAGACTTCGCCATCAGAGATTGAGGAAACGGGCAGAACCTCGGTCGCTCCGTAGGGCGAGTGCACCTGCCCTTGATCCAGGATTTTTCGAAACTGCCCCATGAGCGGCGGGGGAACGGACGCTCCGGCCATGAGAATTCGCTTCAAGCTAGGCAGGGTTTCCCCTCTTTCGACGCAATAGGCCCCAATCTTCTTCCATAGAACGGGTGACCCAAAGGAATTGGTTACTCCGCACTGCTGGATGGCTTGAACGATCTTTGCCGGATCGACTGTCGCCGGCTTGCTCGGGTTGATCTCCGGTACGACCGTCGTCATGCCCAAGGCGGGATTGAAAAGCGCAAAAATGGGCAGCATGGGAAGATCCACTTCCCCTGCAGAGATTCCGTACTGCTCGCGAATCGCGGAAACCTGGGCTTCAAACATTCCGTGCTCGTAGCAGACTCCCTTTGGAGGACCGGTCGAGCCGGACGTGAACAGAATCGCGGCCAGATCGCGGGCCGTGGTTTCGGCCGCTGCGATCTCTCCCACGCCATTTGATAAAGGGGCTCTCGAAAGCGCTCCCACCACCTTGACTCGCGTACGGAGTGACTTGAAGGAACCTCGGAAAATCCGGGAAACCCAAATCGCCAACGATATCCCAACCAAAGCATCGGGCCTGGATCGCCGGACACAGGAAAGAAAAGAACGAAGCCCCATACCCGGATCGATCACGATCGGAACCGCTCCGATTTTAAAGAGGGCGAAGCAGAGAGAGATCAAGGGCAGTCCGGGTCGGGCCATAAGAAGCACACGGGATCCTCGACCGATTCCCCGCCCGAGGAGGTGACGGCCCCAATTGTCCTGCTCTTGTGCAAGCTCGCAAAAAGAGAGAACCAAATAGTCGATTCGCCCGTTCGCGTCCCTCCCTCGAGGGATTTTCAGGGCTTCTCTTTCGCCCCTTTTTTCCGCCATCTCATCAAGATAACGTGAAACGTTGGAAACCAAGAAATTCGAATCGCTGTTTCCCACTCCCTAGAAACAATCCAA
>CALDFV010000167.1 GCA_937942145.1 uncultured Opitutaceae bacterium | reverse complement strand
AGCGGGCAATCTCTGATCACCCGCTACCCATTTTGCTCCCTCTCGTTTCGATGACTTGCTAGTTGGGTGGAAATTCGTCATGGATTGCTAAAGTCACAACTCATTCTACCCCGATGAAACTTTACTACCTCTTTCTTTCGTTGGCCATTTGGGCTCCTTCCAGCTTTGGAGCCAAGGCAATCGCTACGTATCGTAATGAAGAATACGATGTAACGGGTATAAAAAACGAGAACGTCATTGTTCCAATCAACAATCGTCTCAGAACAATCAAGGCGGAGCGGATTACCATAGTTGATGATGCCGCCAACCAGTACCCCGCTGTGGTTGCAGATATGGACAACCTCCTCGTCACTTTAAAATCTAAAGGAACTCGCAGTCTTATAGTTGAAGCGGATATCAAAGTATCCGCAGACTTAAGTGACTGTTTTCTCGTTCTAGTTTCCGGGTCTAGCAATGATGTGAGCACTGTTGTTCGCGCTTTACCCGACCTACGCGCCAATCAGTCGTCGAAAGTCTCTTTCACCGTCAAAACAGGCAAGTTCACCAAGATGGAGCCCTATCGTCTGTGTCTTTTTTCCGAAGGAAAGTCGATCGTTCTACAAGATGGGAGTGATATCGTTAAAAGGCGAATTACACCGTACGAGCAAATGCCAAGGGCCTTATTCCAAGTTGAGGCCATTTTTCCTGAGTCCTTAAGGGATCAATACTCACAAGCGACTGTACTAATGGAGTTTACGATTGGAGAAGACGGAAATGCAATTAACGTGAAAGCTCTTGAATCTCCCGATGAGCGCTTCTCAAAGAGCGCCATAGATTCGCTGCAGAAGTCTCGCTTTGGCCCCAGATACGTCCAAGGAATTCCTAAGTCTACTCGCATAAAGCAGGCCATCGTATTCAGGAATCAAAAACCGGCTGTGAATCAAGACGCAGACAAGTAACGATACATGCAGAAAAAGTACCTCCTCTTCGACCATGACGGGGTCCTTGTCGAAACAGAATACTGGTATTTCCGGGCTAACCAGAGGGCCCTATCCGAGCTCGGCTTCAAACTCAGCTTGGAACTGCACTTGGAATACATGAAACAGGGATACTCCTTCTCTGACCTAGAAGCACTGAGTCGTTTGGATCCTGATGTCGTGTCTTCAAAACACCGGGATCGCAATCGTTACTACCAAACGTATTTGCAAAACGAAGACATTGAGATAAAAGGCGTCCAATCTGTTTTAGAGAGACTATCTACGCACTACAAAATGGCGATCGTAACGACCTCCAGACCGCAAGACTTCAAGCTCATCCACAAGAACCGCCCTCTGGTATACTCGATGGACTTTGTCCTCACTCGTGAAGACTACATCAAAGCTAAGCCAGATCCAGAACCTTACCTGACCGCTCTCGAGCGCTTTCGCGGAACGAGAGAAGAAGCCATTGTGATTGAAGACTCCGAGCGAGGCTTGAGATCCGCAATCGCAGCAGGAATAGACTGTGTCATCGTTCACAACGAGTTCACCCGCTCCCATGACTTTTCAAAAGCCCAACACCAGATACAAACCCTCGCCGAACTGCCTGCTCTATTGTCGAGTTTGTAATGGCTCAATGGCAAATCCACAGATCGGGTCTTCCCCCAACCGAGTGAGGCCGCTTCAAAAAACTTGCCGGGCGCCGGCTCAACGCTAGGCTTCCGCTTAAGATGATCGCCGCCTTTTTCTGGAACTCCGTAGTAGTCGCCTTTTGCGTCGTGATACACTACGAATTTCTCTACCGGCTTTCAACCCTGATTCCTAAACTGAAAATAAAGCACCGCCTTAGAATCGTGCTTGGTGTATTCGGCGCTTTAACGGCCCACGCCGCAGAAGTCTGGGTTTTTGCCATCGCCTACTATTTCATGCACCACTCCGAGAACTGGGGGAAATTGCAGGGAAACCTAGAAGGCACTCTCCTTGATTGCGTGTATTTTTCCTTCTCCACATTCTCGACAGTCGGTTTTGGCGACATCGAACCGATAGGTCGACTGAGATACTTGACGGGCATCGAATCGCTTACTGGCCTCGTGCTTATCACTTGGACCGCGTCGTTTCTCTATTACGAAATGCAGCGTTATTGGGACGCGAAGTAAAAGACTTTCCGTTCTTACAGCGCTCATGAAGGAGTCCGCTTAACCCACGTCAGCACGTCTATCAGGAAACTTTTCTCACTCCCACATAGTATACGCGACTGACCCATTGAAAAATGCTCTAGGGTCTTTGTGGGAAACCGATAGTGTTACACGTTCCCTTTTCTCATTTCCTCCACAGCATCGTTCGCGGCGCGAGCAGTGAGGGCCATATAGGTTAGGGAAGGATTCTGTGTTCAAGTGGAATTCATGCAGGCTCCGTCCGTAACGAAAACATTCTTTCAGGCGTGCAATTGATTCCACTTATTCAGGAGAGAGGTCTTAGGATCCCTTCCCATCCGGACTCCTCCCATTTCATGAATGTCGATTCCGGGAGCCTTGCGGTGCCTCCTTGTCTTAATACTGGAAAATCCAGCGGCATCAAACATCTCACTCAATTGCTCCAAAGAGTCGATTTCCATTTTACTGTCATTTTCAGGGTAATAGCCGTCGTACTTTTCCGGAATCATTCGATGAGGATTTAAGTGGGTCATCACGTATTGAGACTCTCTATACCCCTGGATAGCTCGCTTCCTCACCAATTGGTTAAAAATCCACAATCGGGAAGAGATAGCGCTCTTTTGCTTGAGACCTTCCAGAAACTCAACCCGCTGTTCTCCGGTATAGTCCATGAAACTCCTTCCGAGCCGTCGCTTAGCATAACCACCCAACTCCTTGAGTCCCTCAACGAATGCTCGCTACTCCTTGGACCCATGACATTCGTCAATCATCAAGAGAACAAATAGGTGAACCTTTAGTTCCTTGGCGCCCGGACGGTCTGTCTTCGGAATCAGCGTGTCGACGACCTCCCCGAGCAAGACCTCGTCATCCCCGTCAATTTTCAGATTGGAAAGTCGAACTGAAGGATCCCCTGACCCTTTTAGATAGGACGGCGTAAGAAACGACCCACCAGCGGTCAGAACGGACCTCTTAGGGCAATTCTTCGGTTCTTGGTTTCACGTAGAACATTCGCAAAAGACTTTGGGTCCAGACTGAAAAGCCGTCCCCGCACCCTAGATAAAAGTAGCGGCCTCGATATGGACAATGAACCGCAGCTCCTCTCTAATTCCCAAGAATTAACCGCAACCCTCTTTCATGAACAACCAAAAAGTTGTTCAATTAACGATCCTTTGATTCAAAAACAGGATCATTAGCTGTCCAATGTATTTTTATGCCTATTTTTAACCCAAATGCGTCCATATATTATTGTTCAAGCATCTTATTTAGCCCAAAAAGGCGATATGAACAATATTTGAATCCTATGAGAAGGTCGATTTAGTCCTGTTTTCCTTGCTCAAACCGTAACGACACCGTCTTGTTTTTTACTGTGAACTACTTCACAAGTTATCTAAACGTTCATAAATTTTTCTAAACTGTTCGAAACAATGAATAAAACACTGAAACCACTCTCGATCGCTGCAAGCATTGCCCGGCTTTCAGCCGGTAGCAAAGTCGCCGAGCCTACCTTCCAAACGTTCATTGGTGCCATCCATTCTGTCACCGACGTTATTCCTATGGTCGGCACCGTCCTGTCACCAACAGCTGATTAACCAATTTTCGAGGCCGGCGCCGCAGACCTTTGGAGGGAGGCGAGCGGCGCCGTGTTTCGAACTAAAACTACCCATCAGATCGATCGAATACCGATCCCTGCCAGTTTATTCCTCCAGCATTTTTCAGAACCGGGATCTAGCTCCTACTTCTCAAATCGCCCACCATGGGGTAATAAACCGTTGTCACTTTCAAAAAACAATTTCTAGACAAGACCACAGGACCCTAACATTAATCTCCGCAACTAACTGAAATGAGTACTCAAACTGAAAATCCTTACTTCGAAATCGGTGCCGTATCCAAAATCACTGGATTATCTCCCAATACCCTAAGGACTTGGGAACGTCGAAAATTTATCGAAGCAGGGTTTCGCTCCCCCACAGGACGCCGGCGATACTCCCAAGAGCAAGTAGAACAGCTCGCCCTGATGAAACGCCTGACAAACATGGGCGACTCGATCAGCTCCATCGCGAAACTCAACTTGTCCGAGCTCAGAAGCCGAGTGCTAGAGTACGAAACTCGCCACACCGAGGCTCGGACCAAACGATCCTCATCTGACAAAACCAAAGTTCTCCCCATCGGGAATATCGCTAGAACCTGGTCCGGCAACCTGCCGAGCCAATTCCTCTTAGCAGATGAGGACGACGAGCACCCAGACATCCTTATGGTCGATCTCGACGTCTCCGCGATCGAGTGCCGACGACGAGTCAGCGTTGCCGCTATCGAGTATCCAGACGTTCCGATGGCCTTAGTGTATGACTACGCGCCAAGCGAACTGTTAAGACAGTTTTCCAAAGAGGGCCGGTTTCTCATTCGAATACCCTGCGCTCCTGAACTTCTGACGCACTACCTCAACGCTGCCCTCGCCAATGCGAAGCACCAGGCAGATCCCACCGCTCAATCAGAAATTTCTTTCAACTCAGCGCCTCGTCTTTTCACCGACAAGCAACTGGCTACCATCGCCGCTTCAAATCCCAACATCAAATGCGAGTGCCCACACCATACCTCTGCCCTCGTCGCCAGCCTCGCCTCATTTGAAAACTACTGCCGGCGTTGCGAAATCGAGTCTCCCACCGACAAGGACGTCCACGAATACCTAGGAACGGAAATTGGGAAAGCGAGGGCGATCGTTGAAGATGCGCTTTTGTACCTTTGCCAGAAAGACAATCTCGTCATTCCTCCTGACACGCCGTGAAACAAAGAGTCGCAATCATCGGCACCGGTATCGCCGGGATGGCCGCAGCCTACTACTTGCGGCGCGAATACGAAGTCACACTCGTGGAGAAGAACAATTATGCGGGGGGACACACCAATACGGTTTCCGTTTCGCTGGGCGGCGACTCTATTCCCGTCGACACGGGTTTTATGGTCTACAACGATACGACCTACCCAAACCTCGTCCAACTTTTTAAAGAACTTGGGGTCACTTCCTATAACACTTCCATGTCTTTTGGAGTACGCAATGCGAACCGAAATCTTGAGTACGCGTGCTCCGGATTCTCCACATTTTTCGCTCAGAAGCAAAATCTCCTGAATCCCATTCACTGGAAACTGTATCGGGACATTTTAAAGTTTTTCAGGGCAGCCGATGCCCTGATCGCAGACGAGCCCTCTCCCGAATTCTCGCTAGGCGATTTCGCGGAACAATACTCGCTCAGCCACCAAGTAATGAATGATTTCGTGCTGCCGATGGCGGGCGCCATTTGGTCCACACCCGGAGGGGAGATTTGTAATTTTCCCGCGCTTCCGCTCTTGCGATTCATGAAGAATCATCAGATGCTTGGCGTGGGAATTCAGCTCCAGTGGAAAACAGTAGAAGGCGGAAGCAATCAGTACAAAAAAAAGCTGCTCGCCTCACTCCCTAACAAAACGCTCCTTAGTCAGAATATCAAAGCCATCGGCCAGGACACCGCATGCGCCTATTTCTTCGACGAGGCAGGAAACAAGCAAAGCTACGATTTCATCATCGTCGCCACCCACGCGGACCAAGCCCTACGTCTACTGGAATGTCCGAGCGAACTGCAGAACCAATTGCTGTCCGCGTTTCGGTATAACAAGAACCATGTGAAGCTGCACTCTGACGCTTCCGTAATGCCGCAGTCAAAACAAGCGTGGGCTTCTTGGAACGTTCTCAATCAAACAAACCCCCTCGGAGAGAGCCTGTCCTCTACGCACTACTGGATGAATAGCCTCCAGAATCTCAATACGAAAGAGAATCTTTTCGTCAGTGTAGACTACCCCGGCTCAATCAATCCTGAAAAGACTTACTGGCAGACACGGTACGAACATCCTCGATTCGATGCCGCTGCCATCTCAGCCCAGCCACGACTACCCGAGCTCAACGCTTCCGGCCGAATCCGTTTCTGCGGCAGCTACTTTAGAAACGGGTTTCACGAGGACGCCCTTTGGTCAGCTCTCAACGTAGTCGACAATCTCAGCAACCGCAAAAAACTTCGCCATGAACTCGTGCCTGTATAAATCCGAGGTCATGCATCGACGTACCGCTCCAAAGCGGCATTCCTTCAAGTTTAGGCTGTTTATGTTCTACTTGGACCTCGATGAGATCGAATCGCTAGATCGAAGCCACAATCTTATCGGGCACAACCGTTTTGCCCCGTACGAATTCAGAGATGACGATCACTACAATCCCTCGAAGACGGATCTCAAAACGAGCATTCGGAATTATCTTAGAGAGCAAGGTATCGAAGATCCTGTAGGCAAAATCCACTTGCTCACTCACTTGAGAACCTGGGGACACCTATTCAACCCCGTTTCTTTCTACTTTGTCACCGACCAAAACGGTTCACCAATGTGCTCAATCGCTGAAGTGGGAAACACGTTCAACGAGCAAAAGCTCTTCATTGTGAAGTCGCAAACCGATGGCCGCAGCCATACCGACACGATAAAGAACTTCTACGTTTCCCCATTCAGCGAACTGGACACGCAGTTTCATTTCAAGATCGCAACTCCTCGCGAGCATATGCGGATCGCCATCAGCCAATCAAAGAATGGCGAGACCTACTTTAACAGTGTACTCACAGGCGGAAAACGCCCCTTGACGGGCAAAAGCTTGCTTATGAGCGCACTGCAATTTCCACTGCTAACCCTTAAGATTGTAGGAGCGATCCACTGGCAAGCCCTCCGACTTTACCTGAAGGGAGTCCCGTACTTCCGGAAATCCGAAAATCCGCATCTCCAGACCAACACTCACCCCTACCTCACAAAGGAAACCTACCAAGAACACTAGATCATGAAGTCCTTGTACAAAAAAGTCATCATCAAGAGCCTGAAAAAAGCTCGTCTCGGACAACTCAACCTATCACTGACCGACGGCGCCAGCATCGTTTGCGGACAGCCCGATGGAAAAAAGATCCAAAATATCTACGTTCATAGCGACGCATTTTTTAACGAATTGGCCCACAAGGGAGGAATCGGTCTGGGAGAGGCTTACCAAGAAAGGTATTGGAGTTCCGATGACCTTACCGGCGTCTTGGAATGGCTTCTCATCAACAGCAAGTACATTGCTCCGAACACCAGCCCCTACTTCGCCTCCTTGATTCGAAAGGTGAATTCCCTCGCGACCGGATTACTTCACTACAGAAATCGTAACAACGTCGAGGGCAGTCGTAATAATATCCACGCCCACTACGACCTTGGCAACCGCTTCTACCAGACTTTTCTCGACCCGAGTCTCACCTATTCTTCAGGGTACTTCGAGAGTTCCGAGACCCGACTGGAGGAAGCCCAAGCAGAGAAGTACGATCGACTCTGCCGCAAGCTGGGGATCGATTCCACGAGCCATATCCTCGAAATTGGCTGCGGCTGGGGTGGCTTCGCCATTTACGCGGCTAAACACTACGACTGCTGTGTCACGGGCACCACCATCTCCAAAGAGCAATTCGACCGAGCTACTCAAAGGGTGAAAGACGAGGGGCTGGAACATCGTATCGACATAACGATGACAGACTACCGAAAGCTCCAGGGAACCTACGATCGTATTGTTTCTATCGAGATGCTGGAAGCGGTTGGTCAGGAATTTCTGGGCGAATATTTCAAACAGATCGAAGCGCTGCTAGAACCCAACGGTCTCGCCGGAATTCAGGTTATCACTTGTCCCAACCCTCTCTACGACGGTTACAAGGATCGAGTAGACTGGATCCAAAAGCACATTTTCCCGGGATCCCATCTCCCTTCAACTCATGCGCTGCTGGAGAATGCCGAAAAAAGCGGCCAACTAGATCTGTACCACATGGAAAGCTTTGGGCTCCACTACGCTCGCACATTGAAAGAGTGGCGTAACCGTTTTCTCGATCAATGGGATGAAATCGAAAAAATGGGATTTGATAACTTTTTCAAACGGAAATGGGAATACTACCTTGCCTACTGCGAAGCGGGCTTTCTCCAACGTCATGTCAATGTATGCCAGCTGGTCTTTGGCCGGGCAGATGAAACCGCCTATCAGTTCGAGCAGAAGCAAAATACCTCCCGCTCAGAGCTCCCCGAATTAACCCAAGCTATTTAGAACATTATGAACGCAATAACATTCGCTGAAAATGGACACCTTCCCTACTGGCTCCTTCGATTTGGCATCCGCCAGCGCGTAGGCAAAAAGCTGTCCATCGAAACTTCCAAAACAACCGAAGAGCGCCACGCCTTCCTGGACCGGCTAAGAGAGAGCCCCATTGCCCAGGATACCGAAAAGGCGAACGAGCAGCACTACGAAGTGCCAGCCGCTTTCTACAAACTTGTTCTCGGTCCCAATTTGAAATACAGCTGCTCCTACTGGCCCCGCGATTGCGAATCCTTGGCAGCGGCTGAGGAGGCCGCTCTGAAGCAGATCGAAGACCGCGCCCAACTGACGGACCACCAGAACGTCCTCGACCTCGGTTGCGGCTGGGGATCGTTTTCCCTTTGGGCCGCGCCTCGATACCCGAACTCCAACTTTCTCGCCGTGTCAAATTCACACAGCCAAGCGACGCATATTCGGGAACAAGCAACATCGAGAGGGATCGACAACCTCAAAGTGGTTACCTGCGATGTGAACGAGTTCAGCCCCGACATGGTTTTCGATCGAATCGTCTCCGTCGAGATGCTGGAACACGCTCGCAACTACGAAAAGCTCTTCGAGCGGATCAGCTCCTGGATGCACGACGATGCCAAGATGTTTATACATGTGTTCTCGCATCGGCGATACGCGTACGACTACGACTCCAACAACCCTAAAGAGTGGATGGCACGCCAATTCTTTACCGGTGGCATTATGCCTTCGCACGACTTGCTCCCTAGTTTCGATCAGCACTTGAAGCAGGATGCTTCATGGCTGCTAGACGGGACCCACTACCAGAAGACAGCGGAAGCCTGGCTTGACAACTTGAACCAGAATGAGGCCGAAGTAAAAAGCGTCTTCGACTCCGTTTACGGTCCGAAGGAGAGCAAACAATGGATGTGGCGATGGCGTTTATTTTTCTTGGCTTGCTCTGAGCTCTTTGGCTACAAGGATGGTTCCGAATGGGGCGTGTCTCACTACGTCTTGAGTAAGCGAATTTAGGTTAACGGATATTTTGAGAACAAAGGGACTGGCATGCTGATCATTATCGGCTTTTTCGTGGCTCACTGGTACGCGAGCGTTTTCGCGCAGAGTTTCTTCCTGCATCGCTACATGGCGCACAGGATGTTTCAGATGAATCCGTTTTGGGAACGGTTTTTTTACCTGTTCACTTTCATCACACAGGGATCTTCGTTTCTCCATCCGAAATCCTATGCTCAACTCCATCTAGAACACCACAAGCACAGCGACACCGAGCACGATCCTCATTCGCCTCACTTTTTGAAGGATGTGATTTCGATGATGATCAACACGGGTCGCATCTACCTTGAGTTCAAAAACGGCAAGCGCGCATCCAGCTCTCCCTATATTCAAGGGCTACCCACTTGGGATCGGATCGACCGGATCGGCAACAGCCACTGGGTCCGGTTAGCCTTTTGTGGAGGATACATCGCTCTCTACCTATGGGTTAGCCCTCCGCTTTGGATGTACGCCTTGCTACCCGTCCATTTCCTTATGGGCCCCATACATGGAGCGTTTGTGAACTGGTGTGGACACAAGTATGGATACCGGAACTACGACACGAGTGACCAATCTCGTAACACGTTTCTTTGGGATGTCTTTTTCGTGGGCGAGACCTTTCAAAACAACCACCATAAGTATCCCAACCGACTCAACTTTGCCACTCGCTGGTATGAGCTCGACCTGGGTTATCCCGTCATTTGGGTGCTCAGCAAATTGGGAATCGTAGCCCCACGCTAAGAAGAATGAACCGAATCCTCCTTAGTGTCGCCGTTCTAGCCATCGCCATGGAAGGCTTGATGGGCAACACAACGGAGCTCAAAAAATTGTCTTCTGCTCGCTTTAAGCTTTAAGGTGAGCGGGATCTTTCACGTCTTCGACGCAACCTTCAGTGCTCCGTTGGAGGCCATTACTCGCGATCCCCTCGATGAATTCCCCAAGGAACTAGAATTTGAATACGCTCGTAAAATCGGTAGCAAACAACTCGTTGGCGCAGCGGATAAGATTCTCAGGAAAAATGTCTCACCAGCAGAGCTAGCGGAAATCGAGTCCCAAGTCGAAGAACTGAACGCCGCTTATCGCGATGTCGGGCGCGGTGACCGATACACACTTCGCTACGATCCCGACAAGGGTACATCCCTCCTGTTAAACGGCGACGTCCTCCATGAAGTTCCCGGTGAAGATTTTCACCGCATCTACTTTTCGATCTGGCTTGGTCCAGAATCGCCTTTCGACTTGAGACCTCAGTCCTAGTCGTAGGTTTTCTGGACACCTCTATCGCTAGGGTCGGGAAGGGTGAAGGCTAGCCCATTTGGCCGAGCGGTCGCATCTGCAATCCGGCCCTTCAGCACTTTAAGCAAGTATTCAAGCTCCTGCTCGTACTCCGGATTTCGGGCGACGTTTCGCATTTCCTCGGGATCCCTCCTTCGGTCATACAACTCCAGATTGTCCGGATCATCGATTTTCCATTGCGTAATTCGAAAATTATCGGTCCGTAGCGTGTATCCGTTTATCAACTGTGTGAAGGCATTGGAGCGGACCGTGTTTGAAACATCCCGGAGAACGGGCTGCAGGCTGATTCCCTTCACGTAGTCCGGCGGTGGCGACAGTCCTGCCAAATCACTTAACGTACGGTAGAAGTCAATCATCTCAGCAAATCCTTGGGCCCGCTGACCGGATTGCGTGACCCCCGGAGCGGAAATGATCAAGGGCACTCTATCCGCATTTTCAAAAAGGGTGTTCTTTTGGTAGTGCCCATGTTCACCCATATGGTAGCCATGGTCTGAGCTAAAGAGCACAATGGTATCCTCCTTTAGCCCTAGATCTTCGAGGGCGTCCACAACACGTCCGATCTGAGCATCCACAAAGGAGATCGTCGCATAGTAGGCATGAATCGCCTTGCGAGCCGTTTCCTCCGGCAGGTCGATTTGGTTTTTAAACGCAGTAACCGATTTCCGGGCAGGTTCTGGAAGCGTATCTAAATAACCCTCTGGAATCCGTGGCACAGTGATTTCAGAAGGGTCATACAAGTCGAAATACTTCTTTGGGGCAACGTAGGGAGTATGCGGTTTATAGAATCCAACCGCTAGGAAAAAGGGTTCTTCTGCTTCCGCATACTGACGCATCAACCGGATGGATTCTGTCGCCACCATTCCATCAGTCTGTTCTTCGTCCTTCCCTTCCGCTGCGAGCCAACTCAGCGTAGCCCCAAAGCTTCCGGGGCGCAGTGAAAAGATCTTGTCCTCCTCTTCCTTGTCACGTCCACGTGGATTTATTTTCACATCCCACGAGGCCGGATCGTCGTGCCCATCCGTGCCGATTCCTCTCGGATTGTCATAGTGATAGATCTTTCCAACCCGAGCCGCCGTGTATCCATTTGCCATGAAATGCTGCGAAAGCGTCACCGCATCTGGAACATACTTCCGAAACATCCTTCGCAACACGGTCACGCCATTTTGCTCTGGATATAAGCCCGTCATAAAGCTGGCTCTGGAGGGGCCACAAACGGGATAGTTACAGTAGGCATTCTCGAAAAGAACTCCTTCCTCGGCTAGTCGATCAATGTTGGGAGACTGAACTAACGGGTGCCCATAGCCGCCGAGATCGCAGTTTAGATCATCCGTCATGATGAATACTACGTTGGGCTTAGCGACAGAGCTTGCGACGCTAGCAACGAGAACACCAAGCGTGATGCCAATTTTGAAAACAAATCGAGGCTTCATAGAAAAAAGTACTACGGAACATCTGGAATCTTTACAAGCAGCCATGCCATCGGTGACAAAAATTGCTGCCGACAGATTTCAGTCATCCGCAATTTTGGAAAAAGTTTCATAGGATCGAAGAAACCCATCTCGCAACAGCTCAATACCTCCGGAAGTCCTGAGTACCTAAATCAGTAGAGCCGAATTACCAAAACCGAACTAATACCCGGGCGACTCGGATCTGTAACAAAAAGATGATTTAGAGAGTGCAATCAGTCTTTTAGCCGCCCCAGTAGATTTTAAAACTTGGCACCAGATCCATTCTCGCCAAACGGAACTAGGGCTAGACTAATACTGCGATGCCGTCCCAAGAATACGCTCCCTCCAAGTTGCGCAGCAACATGCGACTCTCGATCATTGAGGGGGTCGTTGCGATGCCGCTAGTGTTCATGACGATGCCAGGCAATTTTCTCGTAGCTAGCCTCGCTACAGATCTTCTGAATATTTCCGCTGGAAGCTACGGGATTATCGCTTCCCTACCGGCCTGGTGCAACATTCTACAACTCTTTGCGATTCCGGCGATGACACGGCGCGCATCGCAAAAAGGCATCTGCCTCGCCTTTTCATGGGTGCACCTACTTTGCTGGGCAATTCTAGCTGGGGCGCTTCCCTACATCCCCCAGGACGGAAGTTGGCCCGCAGTCGTATTCATGATCTCACTATTTGGAGCTTCTAGCTTTGCCTTTGCCATAATCAATATTAGCTGGGCCTCATGGATTCAGGAATGGCTGCCCATGAAATCCCGAGGCAAATACCTGGGAAGAAGAAATCGGATTCTTCAATGTGGCACAGTCGCGTTTCTCCTGATCGCAAGCCAGACAATCCAAGCCTTTAGTCAAGCGGATCTCACAAGAGCCTTTCAGTGGATCATCGCGATCGGCATTCTCCTCCGCGCTTATTCAATTTACCTTCAACAAAACATCTATTCCCGAGAGGAAGCCTCGCTCGACCGAGAGGGTACCCTTCTCTCGAAATTTAAAATCATCCTGAAACACAAGTCGCTCTTCCGCTTTATAATGTTCGGAGCCGCGTTTGGTCTGACCGCAAACTTCATGGGACCCTTTTTCCCGGTATTTCTTTTGCAGTCGCTCGAAATGGCCCCCAACCAAGTCGGATATGCGGTCACCATAGCCACAATTACAGGGGCGCTTTCCATGCCGCTTTGGGGAAGGCTAATCGACCAACATGGCTGTCGTCCCAGTCTAATTATCTCCCTTTCCTTTTGGATGGTTAATGGGTACCTGTTTTTCTGGACGTCGCCGGAATCCAAATGGCTTGTCTACCTGATTTTCGCCTCGGGAGGGATCTTTGGCTCGGCCTTCCTTTTTGGCTCCTTCGCCATGATTCTCAAACTCGTTCCCCGCGAAGCGAAGACCGCAGCGATCAGTTTGAATCTAGCGGCAACGTCACTCGCAGGAGCCCTTTCCCCCATCGCCGGAGGATTCGCGATTGAATGGGTACAGGCTCGCAGCGATGATGTCCTGGGAATCTTTCACACTTTCTCCGCTATCCATCACACATTGATCCTGACTACCGTGACTATACTTTTCACAATCGAAGAGCCCAAGTCCTCTTCAATCCGGCAAGCGGTCGGTTCGATGAGAGCCCTTCGCCAAGCGGGCGCCCTTCTTGGCATGTCGCACTTCGTCAACTACAGTTTCTTCAAGAAACGCAAAGATCCCGAAGAGTGAGACGGGCTCTATGCCACCCAAAGCTCAATCCCCTAGCTGCTTAATTTTGAAGCGCTCTAAAACCGCGGGTTCACGTTCGGTCTTCATGATCGCTTCAATCTTTGCCACTACATCCG
Organism: uncultured Opitutaceae bacterium; assembly: GCA_937942145.1. GTDB lineage: Bacteria > Verrucomicrobiota > Verrucomicrobiia > Opitutales > Opitutaceae > Pelagisphaera. The sequence goes on along the minus strand of CALDFV010000167.1, from coordinate 2,851 downwards.
GGTTCTCTTTGGAAACGTCAAACTGCTCCCTTGGGTCAGTCTTCAGGTTATACAGTTCCAGATCCATGTTCCCTTTGAAAATTCCCTTTCGCAGGGCTTTCCAATCTCCCATGCGAACTGCTTGCTGTCCCTCGTAGGCGGGAAATTCCCAATATAGGAATTCATGAGGTTCTTGCGGTTCTCCCAGAAGAGTCGGGACAAAACTGAGTCCATCTACATCCGAAGGAACTGGGGCGCCAGAAAGCTCGCACAGCGTGGGGAGCACGTCCCAAAAGGCGGAAACATGCTGAGAAGTTCGTCCTCCCTTGATAGTGCCCTCCCAACTGGCAACCATCGGAACGCGGATACCCCCTTCGGTAGAAAATCCTTTAGCCCAACCGTATTCACTTTTAAAAGGCGAGGCACTGTCAAAATAGGCGGAGTCACTCCCTCCATTGTAGGTCGGGCCATTGTCACTGGAGAATAAAATCAATGTGTTTTCGTAAAGTCCGAGCTTTTTCAGTTCGCTGACAATGTCGCCTACTTGCTCATCCAAATAGGATACCATTGCCGCATAGGTCGCTCGGGGGGTCCGATCGGGGAAATATCCCCTGTTCCCAAGGTAGGGCTCTTCAGGGCCCAGTTTTTCCTGGTAGTATTCAACCCACTTCTCCGGGGCCTGCAGTGGAACATGAGGAATAGGCGAAGCGAAGTACAAGAAGAAGGGGCTTTCCTTGTTCTCCCTTACAAAGCCCAAGGCCTCCTCGAGCATGAGCTCCGGCGCATATTCGCTTAACCGGTATTTCGAATAGCTCGCAGGATCGTTTGGATCTGCTCCTTCTGCCAGCTTCGTCCCCGGAACGACTAGCTCGTTATCGAGCCAATCCTTTTCTTCGTTTTTCCAGAGGTGTTTGGGATAGAAAGTGTGTGCTTGGCGTTGGCAGTTGTACCCGTAGAAAAAATCGAATCCCATCTTGGTCGGAATACTATTCGTAAGAGGGGCCCCCAATCCCCATTTACCTACGATAGCCGTTTTGTATCCAACTCCCTGCAACAAGGAACCAATCGTTTTGGTTCCGACTGGAAGCGGGCGCTGACCCTCCAAATTCGGATCTTCGACCGCCTTCGCAAAATTCCAAGTATCTCCACGCTCCCCCCATTCGTCATTACCACGAATGTAGGCATGACCTGTGTGCTTCCCGGTCATGAGAACACAACGTGATGGCGCGCAAACCGGGGAACCTGAGTAATGCTGAGTGAACCGAATACCACTCGCCGCCAAGGCGTCTATGTTTGGCGTTTCAATCGTGTCCTGTCCATAGCAGCCAAGTTCATTGTAGCCTAAATCGTCCGCGAGAATATAGACGATATTTGGCTTCTCTGAATAGACTGAGTGTAATTGCAGGATCGTTACGACCGAAATTAAGAGAATCGATTTCATAATTAGTCTATTTTTTATCCGTAGCTCAGTGCTTCAGCCTGAGCCATTTTTCGTTCTCAATCTTTCCTACTCAGGCTGAAGCACTGAGCTACTTTATTACCCGACAATATCTAAAGGCTTCGTATGCTTCCACTCTCCTCGCGTAAAATCGGGAAACACCTGAGGGGCCCCATCTTCCGCAACCGATTTCTCGCTCAGCGGTGAAACCGCGCTCCAAAACGCGCCTTCATATACATTCTGATCCAGAGGCTGCCCGAGACGCAGGCACTCAATCATACGGTATCGCATGATAAAGTCCATTCCCCCATGGCCACCCATCTTCTTAGCAAGTTCTCCGAGACGCTTGTATAGAGGATGCTCGTACTTAGCAAAAATCGTTTCCAAGTGCTCCCCCTCCGCCCACTTGTGATGGTTGTCGGTCGCCCCTTCTACTCCACCTTCTAGAGCCACTCGATTGGGGAATCCCGCGAGCGTCCCTTTGGTCCCTTGTATCATATTGTGACGAGAGTACGGTCGAGGACTGGTTTCGTCCCATTGAACCATTACGGTTCGTCCCAAATTCGTTTTGATGATCGACGTATTGAGGTCACCCCCTTTGAAATCGATCTTATTCCACTTGTGATCGGCCGGAAAGTTCTCTTTCGCGTACAGACTGCGTCCTCGCCCAGGGGTTGAATACGAAACCAGTCTCCCAAAATTGTCATCTCCACGAGCCAGATTCATGTATTGCGCCACTGGGCCAAGGCCATGGGTGGGATACAAGTTCCCATCACGATTTGCGTAATGGTAGGTTCTCCAAGAGCCGGTACTGCGCTCACTGTTCATTTGGCCACGCAGCTCGTGAATGTATGAGGCTTCGGCGTGCAGCAATTCGCCAATCACCCCTTGGCGGCACATATTAAGATAGATCAACTCTTCGCGCCCATAGTTGACATTCTCCATCATCATACAGTGCTTGCCGGTTGATTCCGATGTATCCACGATATCCCACATTTCCTTATTGGTCAGCGCCAAGGGAACTTCGACAAACGCGTGCACTCCTGCCTTCATGGCCTCGATTGCCATCGGAGCGTGCAACTTCCATGGAGTAGCGATGACTACCATGTCAGGCTTTAGCTCGCGAAGCATTTGCTTCCAGCTATCACCATTTTCGTAGTACAGTTTAATGTTTTGATGCCGCTCTCCCTTGCCAGCCGCAACGCTCTTGCTTTGGGCTTTTTTCGCTAGATCTTCGTACAGGTCGCTGATTCCAACCACTTCAGTGCCTTCGATTTCCGCGATCTGACTGTTGTGCCAACTCCCTCGCGCTCCCACACCGATAAAGGCGCAACGCACAGTATCCAGTTTAGGAGCGACAAAGTCGCCCATATACTTGGCGCTAGCTCTCCGCGAAGGCGTTTCACTCTTCTTCGCTACCGCGCAACCGGCCAC
>CALDFV010000166.1 GCA_937942145.1 uncultured Opitutaceae bacterium | reverse complement strand
CCATCTCCAAGAAAATTCATCGCGAAAAGGGTTAGGGAAAAAAATGTCGCGGGAACAAAGAGAAGCCATGGATAGACCATCATCTTTTCGGCTCCTTCCTTGATGAGGGTACCCCAAGATGCATTGGGAGGTTGCACGCCAAGACCTAGGAAACTCAATGTGGATTCTAAAAGCATGACGGCGGGGACCAGAAGGGTCGAATAGACAATCACGGGTCCTAGGATGTTGGGGGCAAGATGTCGAAGGATAATGGTAAATGTCCGGACGCCAGTGGCTCGGGCCGCTTCTACAAAATCTTGATTTTTTAGGTTAACCACTTGGCCCCTTACTATACGAGCCATGGTCAGCCATTCGACGGCTCCGATCGCCAGAAATATGAGTAGAAGCTGGTGATCCGAACCTTCGAAAACGACCATTAACAGGATCACGAATATAAGGAAAGGCAAGGCGTAGAGGACGTCCACGAGCCGCATCATAATGGCGTCGGTCTTTCCTCCCAAATAGCCGGATACGGCTCCATAGAAAACGCCTATAAGCAAAGAGACGAAGGTCGCGATGAAACCAACACCCAGAGAGATTCGGCCACCTTGGAAAATCCGCGCAAGCAGATCTCGCCCGTGACCATCTGTGCCCAAAATATGGATTCGGGAAGATTTCGAGAATATCAAGCCATCGACGTCGATGACTTCGCCATTGCGGATGCGACGTGCGTCTTCCTCAGGATTGGATGCGTAGACATCGGCGAATTCCTTGACTGTGATGACTTCGTCAGCCTCCTCGGACTCTGCGTCATAGCGGAGTTCGATTCCCATCGATAACGGAGGAGTGGCTCCGAGGGAAAGCGTTTGAATGGTAGGAGAGTGAGGATAGAAGAGAGGGCTAGCGTAGCAAAGAACAACCATGGTGGCGAAGAAGCCGAGGCCGAACATGGCAAGTCTGTTCTTTCCGAGCTTTAGCCAGGCATCTCGCCAAGGTGAGCGGGCCTGAATCACTTCGATGTCTTTACGGCTGCTCATTGGTAGCGGAGTTTGGGGTTGAGCAAAATTTGAACGATATCGACGATCATATTGGCGACTATTATCAGAGCGGCATAGAACAGGACTGTCGAAAGAATGAGAGAGTGATCCCTACTAAGTGCCGCTTGTATGAAATGTCGGCCTAGTCCAGGGACTTGGAAGATCGTCTCGACGACAAAGGAGCCGCTGATCAGGCCAGCTAGCGCCGGGCCGAAAAACGAGACAACGGGCATTATGCCTCCACGCAATGCATGGACGATAACGACCTTGAATTCGGGGGCCCCTTTAGCCCGCGCGGATCTGATGTAGTCCATATTCAATGTCTCCAGCATGCCGCCGCGCGTGAGGCGAGCGATATAGGCGGCGTAGAATAATCCCAGGGTGAATGCGGGGAGAATACGGTCTGAGAACGAAAACCAACCGGAAATGTTGAGCCATCCCAGCCAGACCCCAAAAACGAGGGCCAATAACGGTCCGATCACGAAAGTCGGCAGGCAAATGCCAACCATGGCCAAGCTCATCGGAGCGTAGTCGAGGATGCTGTTTTTCTTGGCAGCCGCAAGAATCCCAATAGGCAGTCCGATTGCCAACGCGACGATCATGGCGAGCAGACCTAGTTCTAGAGAAACCGGGAACGTATCCGCTATAATATCCCTTGAGGTTAGCCCTGGATAGCTAGTTAAGGGAGGGAATTCGAATGTGACGTGCTGCCAGAGAGTCCTGAAGAATTGGACAGGCAAGGGGTCATTGAATCCGTAGTACTCCATCTGTTGCTCCAGTATGTGAGGAGCGACTTTGCGTTCCTGACTGAAGGGTCCACCCGGAGCCGCACGAACCATGAAAAAGGTGATCGTGTAGATCGCCAGGAGAATGGGGATGGCTTGTCCGAGGCGAATGAGGATGAATCTGAGCATGTGTGAAGCGAGAAAAACGTGGCAGGCAGCAGTCGAGATGACGTTTATTCAAAATAGACGTTCGTGAAATTGCGCACGTCGAGCGGCGTGGGATTCCAGCCCTTGACCCGAGGGTCGATCCGGTAGGTTCTCACATAGTGGTATATTGGAATAATAGGCATGTCGTTTAGCATGATCGCTTCGGCCTCCGCTAACAGATCAAGACGCTTCTGAGCGTCGGTTTCGGAAAAAGATTCGGCAATAAGTCGATCGTATTCGGGGTTCGAATATTGGGCGTCATTCTGCCCGCTATCCGATTGAAGGATCCTCAAGAAAGTATCGGGATACATGTAGTCGCCGATCCAGCCGTTCCGGGCGATTTCGAAGTTTCCTTCATGTCTCGTGTTAACGAAGACTTTCCATTCCTGGTTCCGGATTTCTACGTCTATTCCTAGGATGCTCTTCCACATTTGCTGGATTGCCTCAGCAATCGCCTTGTGGCTCTCCAACGTGTTGAAGAGCAAGGTAAGTTTGGGGAATCCCTCTCCATTTGGGAAACCGGCCTCCGCTATGAGCTCACGCGCTTTCCTAGGGTTGAAGGAGGCAATGGATTCTGGCTCGTATCCGCTTATCCCAGGGGGGGTGAAATTGCCTGCAGGGAGCTGTCCCCCTTTGGTGATTCTGCGTACAATGGTGTTTCTGTTTACCGCGTAGCTTAATGCGTGTCTCACTTTCGGGTTGTCTAGAGGAGGCACTTTCGTGTTCAGCGAATAATAATAGACCCCAAGGAAGGGTTCGATCTTAACGGTGGGGTCATTGCGCTCTTGATACACGGGGATCATGTCGGTTGGAATCGTATAGCTGTAGTGCAGCGCCCCGCTGTTGAACATTTGATCCTCCGTGTTCTCGCTGACGATAGGGTAGAACTTGATTCCGTTAAGCTTCACTTGGTCGGCGTTCCAGTAGCTCGGATTCTTTTCGACCTCGATTATCTGGTTCATTTGCCAATTCTTGAGCTTGAATGGACCATTGCTTACGTATTCCTCGCGTATCCAATTATTGGCGGGGTCATCGATTGCGCCGTACTTTTCGACCGTTTCAGGGTGAACGGGGAACCAGGAATTGTGCTTAACGATATTGTAGAAATAGGGGACTGGTTCCTTGAGGGTCACGCGCAGCGTAAGCTTGTCTAGAGCCTCCGCTCCGACTTGCGAGAAATCGGTAATCGCGCCTTCGTTGTACTCTTTGGCGTTTTTCATTGAGTAGAGCATCTCTGAATACTGAGAGCCTAAGCGCGGCGAGAGAATGCGCTTGAAGCCATAAACGAAATCATGAGCGGTTACGGGATCGCCGTTAGTCCATTTGGCGTCTCTAAGATGGAAGGTCCATACCGTATTGTTTTCATGTTCCCATTTGTAGGCCATTCCCGGGTGGGGCAGGCTATCGTCTGTGGGATGCGGCGCGATCAGTCCTTCAATCAGGCTGACAATCACATGGTGCCCGTTCATAGACGAGTTGATGTGCGGGTCGAGGCTGTGCGGCTCGCTGCCGTTGCCGAGCAAGAGAATTCCTTCGTCGATGGCGTCGTCCGCAGGTGTGGCGACGGAGAACGGGTTGAAGCAATGGATAACCATTAAGGCGCTGCAGAAAAGTCGGTTTGTCATTGGTTCTTTAGTTTTGAAGATGAACGTATTTATATGTGCGAAGAAGAACGAGAGATGCTGGCCAGTTTTGAACTCGAGAGCTCACTAAGTAGTCTTTGGTTTTCCAGGAAATTGGAATGATTGGCATTTCTTCCATTAGTAGACTCTCCGCTTGATAAAGAGTTTCGAGGCGGGAATTTGAATCGTGTTGAGTCAGGGATTTGTCCAAAAGGTTGTCGTATTCCGAATGCTTCCATCGAGATCGGTTGTGCAGTCCGTCGCTTCTCAACACGTCTAGAAACGTGTAGGCGTGAACGTAGTCGCCTGTCCACGCGATATAGCCGATGTCGTAGTCTCCCTCATCTAGTCGCGTTAAGAAAGTCCGGAATTCCATATTCTGAATTCGGACATCGATTCCCAGTTTCGCTTTCCACATGTTTTGGAGCGCTTCAGCGACGGCGATTGAAACGTCGCGATTGGAGACAACCATTGTTAAAGGCCCGTTGCCTCGTAGCGCATCAAGCTCACTCTCGGCAAGAGTAACGAGGGCAGGATTCGCTAAATCGGATCGAAGTGGATAACCGGGCATTGATTCCGGGGTGAACCGATTGGCTGGGGTTCCGGATTTCAGAACGGCTTTGATCAGGAGCTTCCGATCGATAGCCTGGCTGAGGGCAATGCGAGTGCTGGAGTTTCTAAGAGAGGGAGATTCTGTATTCAGGACCAAATAGGCAGTTGAAAGAACAGGGTCATAGCGAGCGTTTGGAAGGTTCGCGCTTTTGAGTTCCGATGGGATCTCTTCGGTCACGTCTATTTGACCGGCTTGGAATGCCCTGTATTGCGATTGGGTATTTTCGATGGTGTGAAACTCTATCGAAACAACGGATACCTTCTCCGTATTCCAGTACCTCTTGTTCTTGACGATAGAGATCCTCAAATTTCGTTGCCAGGAAGCTAGCGCATAGGGGCCATTCGAAACCAAGTTCTGACTACTTGCCCAACTATTTGAAATCGAGTACAGGTCGCCATTCGCTTGTATCTCATGGATGGGCACGGGAAACCAAGCGAAGTGTTTGAGCTTTTGGAGGAAGTATGGAACGGACCTATTTAATTCAATCTCGAGTTCGTATTTGGAAATCGCGGAGACACCGACTTTAGAGAAATCGTTGATTTCTCCTTTGTGGAATTTTTCTGCATTGAGAATATCGTAGAAGAGAACGGCGTTTTGAGCGGCAAAACGAGGCGTCAGTATCCGTTTGTACGATTCGACAAATGTGTTGGCGTCGATTGGGGTACCGTCTGACCACACCGCATTGGGGTTGAGGGAGAACACGAATTTCGAATTCTCTGCGTTAGCGGTCCAACTGCTCGCGACACCAGGCAGTATTTCGGTGTCACCTTGCGCTGGCTGAGTTACCAGTCCTTCGAATAGCGCGCTCGCGATATTACCCTCTGCGACGGAGATCGCTTGATGGGGATCTATCGCTTTGGGTTCGGCCGGATGGCCAATCCTTAGAGTGTTGGCGATTTCGGCGTCTGTGGGTGCTGAATTAGAACAGCCGAAAAACATAAAACTGGATACGCCCAATAGAATGAAAGGGAGAATGGTGTACACCCATTCGATGAAATTATTTCTGAAGGGAGGGCGAGTCATTTAATATAGATCAACGAGGTCGCTAGAGCGGCCGCTCCCTCTCCGCGACCGATTGATCCGAGGCCTTCATTGGTGGTCGCTTTAATACCGATTTGACTGGGGCTGATCCCGGCGCTTTGGGCGAGACGATGCTTCATCGCATCCGTTTTCGCAGCGATCTTCGGTTTTTCCGCGATCAACGTCGCGTCGATGTTTCCGATAACGTATCCTTCGTTGCTGATGGAGCAGGCAACTTCCTTCAGGAGCTCTTGCGAATCGATATTGCGGTATTTGGGGTCTGTATTTGGAAAATAGTGACCAATATCGGGCAGGCCAGCAGCGCCAAGCAACGCGTCACAAATAGCGTGAGTAAGGACATCAGCGTCGGAATGACCGTCCAATCCGTAAGGAGTATCGAAGGAGATGCCGCCTATAACCATAGGTCTACCTTCTTTGAATGGATGGATATCATAGCCTTGGCCAATTCGGATAGGAGCTGTCTGTTCTTTCTCTGACACGGAACTTGTTAAATGGATAGGAAATGGGAGCTAAACTGAATTCGTACTTCTTTGGGTAAAGGCGCGAGCGGATTTAAGTAGTGGGAAATTGGGATGCAGTCGCTTGTTCCTTGTCTGCTTGAATAGAGATAGTCTGAATTTGTGGGTTTTTTTTCTCAACACGACGAGTATGCCGTTCGGTGTTTCATCGGGAAATCGAGGAACGGTTGCCTCGATGGTCCATCGGCAAGGTACGCGATCATCTTGGTTAACGGATTTAATTAGGTCTAGGAGTGAGTCCTTCGTAAAGACATGAAAGTGAATGTTGATAATGTCTTTTCGCTCGGTGGCGAGCCTGTAGGATTGAGCGAGTTCGTCCCGATTTTCCTTGGATTCATCAGGGTTGTCGCTCGGGGCGAACGCGGACCAGTCGACCCCATATACGAAATCCTCGATATGGGTGGGGTCGGTATCGTCCACGTTGTTCAGATAGTCGTCTATCATGTGGTCGACGACCGTGGTCTTTCGAGGGCAGTCAAAAGTGAACTGCTTGTCCGGGACGACCATGTAGACGATACCCTTTCGCTTCAGAACGCGATGCCATTCGCATAGAGCCTTCACGGGGTTGGCAGTATGCTCCAAAACGTGTGAAGATGCTACATAGTCAAGCGACTCGTCTGCAAAGGGCAGGTCGGTAGCCTCTCCAAAGTACGCGGCGTGGGTGGGTTCATTGGCGTATTTTTCAAACTTGTCTACGTAAATGGGCTTTATTCCGGGTATAGGGTATTTAAAGGCCCCTATTTCGGTCCCTATTCCACGACACCACCTCGTTGCTGCATCCTGACTTTTCATCCTTCGCTCCGCTGATTGAACAGGAATTCGAACAAGAGGACATCCCGAGGGGTTGTCAGTTTGGGATTGGGAGCGTCGATTTCGATCAGCGAGACCGGGAGATTTGTGGCTTCGATTGCAGACAGGTCATCCGTAACGAGCAGGCCGCTCTCGATTGTACTTCGATACCCCTCGACGATGACAGGCGTCTGGAAGCCCTGAGGCGTTTCCATCGCCCACAGGTTCGAACGGCTAATTGTCTTAAGAGTGTATCCAATCTCCGAAGATTCAGCCTCTTTGATTGTGTCGGTGACTTTTCGAGCGACGCAGGCAGCGCCCGAGTCTTTAGAGGCTTTTGCCACGGTATCAATCGTTTCAGGATCTATGAAAGGACGGGCACCATCATGAATGAGGACCACTTCGCAATCCGAACTCAATTTCGATAGCCCGGACCAGACGGAGTCCTGGCGCCTTTCACCTCCCTGGGCCCATTCGACACGGCGAAACGCATCGACTGGAATCAACGGTTCGACAGACGTTTTTTGCGCGTCGTCCCGATAGACTACGATTATTGAATCTACCGTTTCACAGCTGGCAAAGGCCTCGATTGAATAACGGAGAACCGGTTTGCCGCAAATAGGGAGAAGCATCTTGTCAGGAATCGCTTCCCCCATACGAGCGCCTGAACCGCCGGCCAAAAGAATCGCAGTAGCGGATGGTGACGGTGGATTCATAGACGAGCTCGAGACATTTTAATCGTACAAGAGTCGCGGGACTACCGTAAGTCTTCGAGAACCGATTTTACGACAGACTCGGGATCTTCCGCTTGGTAGATGGGTCGTCCTACGACGATGAAATCCGCTCCTTGTTCCGCGGCAAGTCGAGGGGTCATGATGCGTTTTTGATCGCCTGCGTCGGCACCCACCGGCCGTATGCCGGGAGTCACGAGCTTGAATTGATTGCCATGTATGGATTTGACCTTGGCGGCTTCATGAGGGGAACAAACGAGTCCACTCAAACCGGCATCACTTGCAAGGGCGGTTAGGGCGAATACTTGCTCTGCCGCGGAGCGGTTGACCCCGATTCCTGCGAGGGCTTCATCGTCCATGGAAGTCAGGACGGTAACCCCGAGAAGCTGTAGGTCGGGTTTGTGATCTTGCTGCGACCTCACGGCCCATTCCATCATCTCCCTCCCGCCACAGGTGTGAATGGTCAGCATATCGATCGGGAGCTCGGAAACGGAGGCGATGGCTTTGGCAACGGTGTTGGGAATATCGTGAAGCTTGAGGTCGAGGAATACCTTTTTGCCGAGATCTGAAATCTCGCGAACGTACTCCGGGCCATACTTTGTGAACATCTGGAGCCCTATCTTTACCCAATTCAGACTTTCGCCGGATCGCTTGACGAGCTCGATCGCCTTGGACCGATCGTCGATATCCAAGGCGAGGATCAGTTCGCAGTTACTTGTTTGATCAAAATTTTTGGTCATCGAAAAACGACAATGAAGTCCTTTTATCGTTTCATGCAAAGGCAAACGATCGAGATCGGTTTGAGAGCTTGCCCTATTGGTCCGAAAAAGCACGGTTTAGTACTTGCTACGAGGGTGCCATGGAAATCGAGATCTCCAGTCCTGCGAAAATTAACCTGTCGCTTGCCGTGACTGGGTTGCGTGCGGACGGGTTTCACGCGCTAACGAGTCTAGTAGCCCCTTTAGCTTTTGGCGACCGAGTTTCGTTAACGGTTGAGGCGGGCAAAGAGGGGATTTCCCTCAAATCGACGGATCCGCACCTGCCGATTGACGACCAAAACATCGCTTGGCGGGCGGCGGACCGTTTTCTGCGCTACTTTGGCTTTGAGGCGAGAGTCGATATAAGAATCGAGAAAAATATCCCGATTGGAGCGGGACTGGGAGGGGGCAGCAGCAATGCGGCATCCGTTTTAAAGGGTCTGGCGGCACTTCTAGACATTCAAGATGACTCTGTTTTAGAAGCGCTCGCAGGGGAATTAGGCTCGGATTGTCCGCTCTTTCTGAAACCGGAGCCGCTCATTATGAGAGGCCGCGGAGAGGAGATTGAGAGATTGGGCGAGACGTCAAGGCGTTCATTGGTTGGTCAATCCATCGTATTATTTAAACCGTCATTTGGAATCTCAACCGCCTGGGCCTACCATTCGCTTGCGGGTTTGGGAGCTTATGCTGACCTAGTGGAAACCGAAAACCGCCTGGAAGCATGGAAAAACGGGAATCTCCCGTTGGGTAATCTTCTGATGAATAGCTTTGATCCCGTTGTAGGAAACAAATATCCCAGCATTCCGCTCATGCTGAAACTCATTCGGGAAAAGACAGGGTCGCCCTGCCTGATGTCGGGTAGCGGAAGCGGCTGTTTTGCGCTTTGTAATCCAGACACGGAGAACCCTATTAGAGAGCTGGTAGCCGAATGTTGGGGTGAAAGAGCGTTTTTCCGCTCGACTCGCATTTCAGATATAGGGTTGACGGGGACAGAAGGGTTTTCATTTTAGAGCGCAGCGAATAGGCGAAACTACTTTGTGGAGCACAGTTTCCGTCGCTTTTGACGCGTTGAGAGTCGATGGATAGCAATAAAGCAGAAGAAGTGGAGTTTACGGGGATTGCCGCATCGCCGGGCATCGCTCATGGGCCGGTGTCGCTTCTACGTGAGAAAAAGATATCCGTCCCAAAATACAAAGTGTCACCCGATCGTTTAGGATCGGAAACCGAGCGCTTTGAGAGTGCCCTTCTTGCTACTCGAATGCAGATCCAGGCGATAAGGGATGAAGTTCAAGAGAGCCTGGGTGAGGATGAAGCCAGAATTTTTGATGCTCATTTGCTGGTGCTCGAAGATCAGGCCCTGATCGGCGAGACGATTCGAGAGATGGAGTCTTCCGAGGAAAATGTGGAATCCTGTGTTTGGAGAGTCGGGAATCGGTACATCGAGGCCTTTGGTCAGATTGACGACGAGTACCTGCGCGAACGTGCTAGTGACCTTCGAGACGTGCTAAGGCGGCTCATTAGCAACTTAACGGGGCAATCACTCGAAAACACGGATCGCCCAAGCGACAAGCACGTCGTGGTCGCCCACGATATTGCGCCGTCGGATTCAGCGATGATCGACAAGAATCATCTGCTGGGCTTGGCAACGGATGCCGGAGGTAAAACGAGCCATACGGTGATTGTTGCTCGGTCTATGAATATTCCAGCCGTTGTCGGTCTGGGAAACGTGTCCGAACAGATCAAGCCGGATGACATTGTCTTGGTGGATGGCTTTGAAGGCAGAGTTGTGGTCAACCCAAGTGAGGCTACCCTCTATCGCTACGGCAAAATCAAGGACGAGCACGCGTCGTTAACCAAGCGGCTGATTGCCTTATCCCAAAACGTCTCTCAGACAAAGGATGGGCATCCGATACAATTGATGGCCAATATAGAGTCTGAGCACGAAGCAAAGCGGGCGATCGAAATTGGCGCAGATGGAATTGGGCTCTTCCGCACGGAATACCTGTTTTTGAATTCCAAAGTGCTCCCCACCGAGGATGAACAGTATGAGGCCTATAAAAATACGGTGGAAACAATGAACGGGCTCCCGGTCGTCATACGAACCTTTGACTTAGGTGGCGACAAGATGTCCAACATTCCTGAACTCGGAATGATAGGGGAGTCGAATCCGTTTCTTGGTTACAGAGCGATTCGATACTGCCTAGACAATATCGAATTTTTCACGACACAATTGCGGGCGATCCTGAGGGCGAGCGCGCACGGGGATATACGTATTATGTATCCGATGATCAGTGGGGCGCCTGAACTGGAACAGGCTAACGAATATCTTGAAATTGCCAAAGACCAGCTCCGAAGCGAAGGCATTCCTTTTAATGAAAACCTGTCGGCGGGCGCGATGATCGAAATTCCGAGTGCCGCTACCGCGTGCGATACCCTGGTGGCCGGATCCTCATTTTTTAGTATAGGATCAAATGATCTGATACAGTACCTCATAGCGGTCGATCGGTTAAACGATCGTGTCGCCCACCTGTACGAGCCGACTCATCCGGCGGTAATTCGGACCTTGGCTCAGGTCGTCAAAGCAGGTCGAGAGGGGGACAGGGAAGTTTCTATTTGTGGCGAAATGGCGGGAGATCCCGTTATGGTGCCCATGCTGATTGGATTGGGAATCGAGTCGTTAAGCATCGCACCTGGATTGCTGCCGAACGTGAAGTTTGTTGTGCAAAGCATGACGCTCAAGGAGGCGAAAGATCTGGCGGAAATGGCATTGTCCGAGTCGGACAGCACAACTATTTATGGAAATCTGCTGGTGTTTTATAAAGAGCGAATGGCGTCCCTCTATTGAGGACGAGATTGCGACCACTATCTAAAAAACAGCACAGCTATCGTTTGATACCGGTAGCGAGAAGGGTCTCGAAACCAGGCTCGCCCGATTCTTTGGACACGACCGATACGGCAACATTCTCAAAGCCGGCTCCTTTTAGCCAGGAATGCAGCTTTTTTTCGGAGAATCCCAACCAGTTGTCTGCGTATAGTTCTCGGGCCTTTTCGAATGTGTGTTCCTTCAAGTCGAGAATCACAACTCTGCCGCCCGGTTTAGTAATCCGATAGGCTTCCTCGATTGCTTTCTCCGGGCGATTGGCGTGATGGAGGGCTTGGCTTAGCAAGGCGATATCCACTGACGCGTCGTCGAGCGGGACGGCTTCGATGTCACCCAGCAAATACTGGAGATTCTCCAGTTGGTTTTTTTCCGCGAGTTCCTTTCCGACCTCGACCATCCGGGGGGAGTTGTCGATGCAATAGACCTGTTCGGCCTGTCTCGCGATTAGCTGGGAAATCATTCCTTCACCTGCTCCGAGATCGGCCACGACTACTTTCGGAACCAGATGCAGCAGCATATGGCCAATGCCTTCCCATGAACGTCCAGGACAGTAGTTCTTGCCGAGCCTGCCGGCGATCAAGTTAAAGTACTCTTCTGCGATTTTGCGGCGCTTCTGGATTACTCGTTCCAGATTCTCATTATCTTCGATGAGTTCGGGGGAACCTGAAACAGAGTTAATGGCAGCCGCGATCAGTTCTGCCTCCCATTGTTCAAGTGACGTCTTGATTGAGTAGAAATTCTTTTTCCCGTCTCGCCGATCTACGACGAGTTCAGATTGTCTCAAAATGGCCAGTTGCGATGAGATCCGCGATTGCGACATGTTGAGAGCCTCTTGTAGCTCAGCGACCGATAACTCTTCCTGGCTCAACAGCCCCAAAATACGCAGCCGTGTGGGCTCTGCCAAGATTTTGAGAGTATCCCAAGCCAGTTTCATGGGGAAAGTAAGAATTAAGAATGTAATTATAAGAAGGAAAAAACGCTTCAGACGGACTCGATCCGAACAATTCAAGCAAGAAAAACCGCGATCCCTTTGGAGGACCGCGGCTTGGGAAAAATGATTTGGCAGTGGATTTTCTACTTGGCGACTAGGTCAACGAAACGCTGGATTGAGATGATCTTCAGCAAGCTATCGACTCCCTCGATATGAAGTTCGACTTCGTCTCCAGGAGATTTGCCGAGCAGAGCAGCGCCGAGAGGCGTTTTGTAGGAAATGACTTCCTTTTCCGGATCGCTGTCCCAAGCCCCCAGAATGGTATAAGTAATCTCTTTATTGGTCGTTTCATCGAGGAGATTGACAATGCTACCGATGCCTACCGTTTCGGTTCCGATCTCGCTAAAGTCGGTGATTTTTGCTCGTTGCAGATCCATCTCAAGCTTGTTGCGTCGTGCAAGCAACAATGACTGATCTTGCTTGGCCATCTTGTATTCAGAATTTTCTTTCAAGTCACCATGTTCGCGTGCGACGCCGATGGCTTTACTGTTTTCAGGAATCTGCTTGGTGACAAGATCGTCATACTCGGCCACAGCCTTGTCGTAGCTTTCGCGGGAAACGATGAGCCCGGTCGCTCTGGTTTCCTCACCCGTTTCCAGCAATGACTGAACGGCAGGGAATATCTTGATGAATCGAGCGAGCAGAGACTTTTTCGTTAATTCCTCAAAACCTTGGTTGAGCAAGAGATTGTTGGCGAGGTCCCGTGCGGTTTCCGAATCCGCTTCTGCGAGCAGGTCTGGAATGAGCTCCGTATCTTCGCTGAGTATATCAGCCAGAGGAATGCGTCGGGAAGTCACAATTTGAAGCGCCTCATAGTCGATCGCATAGAAAATAGCATTGAGCAGGCGAGGCTTGATCATGGGTCGAACCAGATTTCCGAACTTGCGGGAATTCCGATTTTTCACGATCCAGAGCAGAACGGGCTCTTTCAGGTTCTGCTCGGTCTGCCAGCGCTCGAACGTTTCGAGAAGATCCTGATCGAAACCGTTCAGCAAAAGGAAGTTGACGCAGTCAGTTGTGAGTTTCCCACTGCTGGACTTCAACAGACTGAAGGAAATTTCTTTCCAGTCCGCTGGATGAGCCTCCTTGATGAGCTCTAAGGCCCGGGTATGGAGATTAGTCGCCAAGTCATCTAGAATTTCATTGAGCCCTTCGATGTCACCTACGAGATCTGCCAATACCGGTTCGAACTCGGCAATGTCTACCTCGAGAATCTTAGCCAGATCATTGCGAATCCAAGCCCCCTTGAGCTTTTCCGCGGGTGTGAGCTGGTTACTTTCTTTAACGGCGGTCGCTAAACCATGAAGAACGGCGGGAAGATGCTCTTTGATATCCGGATTTTCGGTCACCGCATCGAGTAACTTGTCCGCGATCATTACCCGTCGTTTGGCGGATTGGGTCGCATTGTACTCCTCCAAGAGTTCGTCCTCAATGCTGACAGGTTCGTCCCGCAGGACGTACATGCCGGTTTTGCGCGGCGGGACCGCGATTCGAGGATCTTTGGCCAGGATTTTCTTGGTGGCGGTCCACCATTTCTTAAATTTGACTGGATCACCGATCACTTGAGAAAGGATGCTCTCAACCTCGGTGGCGCTTGTGGCTCCGTTCGGATATTGCTTGAGGACTTCCACAACGAGGTCTGCCTGTTGTTTTGCAATCATCTCCGTGATTACATCTGGCTCGGTCTCCTTGCGGGCGAGCAAATGCTCCGGAGGAAGGACCTGCATCGTGACGACGCAGAAGCCAGGATCCATCCGGTGACCTTCCTTCCCCTCGAAATCGATGATCAGCTTGGAGCTGGCAGCATCGTATTCCTTTATCTGGCCAAATCCCCAGCTTTGATGGATACAGTAGCGTCCGGGCTGCATTGACTCGAGTTTTGCCTTAGCAGGCTTAAGCTCGGGTTTCCGCGTAATGAGTTCTAATACGGCTTCTTCGTTCATCTGAAGTTATGAGACTAAAAGTTTAAGAGAGGCGGCTTTTTATGCAGTTGTCAACGAGCGACTATTCCCTCAACAACATCTCCCTTGCAAATGAACGACTCATCTTGGAGCTGCGCGGTCGAATTGACCAGCAGATTTCTCAATAAACCCGCACGGTTGTCTCATTTGCTTGAGCGATTGCCAGCCAAGATGGACCCGGGCAGTCGACGGCGTTGTCAGTTCCTTTTGTTCGGCGTCGTCCGAAATTGGTCCTTTCTGGAGTCAAATCTAGATGCTTTCCTGAGGAAACGCCCTCGAATAGGAATGTGGGCCGCGCTTTTGGTTGCCAGCTATGAGCTCATGGCCAACTCGGAAAAATCAGCCCAGATCGTCGACCATGCGGTGGGCAGGATCGGCAAGAAATTCAGCAAATCCGAAAAGGCGCTCGCTAACGCGGTCCTGAGAAAAGTGGCCCAAGGGATCGCAGAATCGAAAGAAACGGTTCCATCCGATTGCTCCTCGATGGCGATTCAGTACAGCCACCCGACTTGGCTAGTTGACCGCTGGATCAAGCAATTCGGCTTCGAGGATGCGTCCGGCCTAGCGCGTTGGAATCAAGAAGAGCCCGATATATACTTTCTTCCTTTAGAGGGTGCCAAGGCTGCTGCGATGGGCCAGTCAACCGATTGGGATCCCTATCGAAAGGGCTCTGATACGAATTGGAGCGAGTTGGCAGAAGCCCTCCAGGCAGGATCTATCTATATTCAGAACCCCGGAGCTAGACTGGCGCCCAACTTTATCGTGAAGCACTTTCACGATGGCCGCATTCTTGATCTGTGCGCGGCTCCTGGCGGCAAGAGCTTCTACCTTGAGAAGATGCTAGGGGAGTCGATTCGGGAAATCGTTTGCGTTGATCTTCCCGGACCCCGTTTCGAGCGACTCCTTACCAACGTAAAACGATTTGGATCTGGAAGGCTTAGGAGTTTGGCGGCCGATCTCTTTGAATTGGACGAGAAAGATCAGGGACGGTTCGAGGCCGTTTTACTGGATGCCCCGTGCAGCAATTCTGGTGTTCTGCAGAAGAAGCCGGATGCGAAATGGCGCCTTTCGCCTGAGAGGATTTCCGAGCTGATAGCCTTGCAGTTTAGAATGTTGACCAAAGCTTCCCAGCTGGTGGAGAAGAACGGCTTGCTGGTCTACAGCACCTGCAGCGTTGATGTCGAAGAGAACGATGGGGTCGTTAATCGTTTCCTCGAGTCGGAAATGGGTCGGAGATTCAGTTTGGTCGAGCGGGTCGCTAGCCAACCCTGGATTACGGGGCACGATGGAGCGGGTGCCGCTCTTCTGCGCCGGCAGGACTAGTCCTTAACAGGCTTGGGCAGGCGACTGCAAAGCAAGGCTGCGACGACGGTGATTATGGCCCCCACCAGGTAGAGCTGGAGTGAGCCGAACCACCAGAAAACGAAGCTGGCGAGTAGCGGTCCAATCGCCCGAGCGAGGGATCCGATTGCCCGAAAGGTCCCCAAGGCGCGCCCTTGCTCGGATTCGCCGGCGAAAAGAGACACGAGCGATGTGAGCGTTGGGCTGGCGAGGCCGACACCGAACGCGAGAAACGCAAGTCCGACATATAAAATAGAAACGCTCGAAGCGATCCCTAGAAAGACGAGCCCGATCGCAACCAGTAGAAGGCCGGTGGTCGCGACGCGTTTTTCTCCCAGTTTGGGAGCAAGTCGTCGTACGATGCCACCTTGGACCAGAACGAGAACGAAACCTACGAAAACCATCATCCAGGCGTTTTGCGTGGCGCTAAATCCAAAACGATCCGCCCCGAGGAAGGTCAGGGTGAATTCCATTCCGGCGAAAGCGAACATGAAGACGAAGTAGGCCAGATTGGTTTTCCCGATAGCGGGAGGCAGCTTATCGGTGAGGCGGGCGATCGGGTTGCGGGATTCCGAACTCTCTCGATTTTCGTCTGAAAGGGATTCCTTAAATCGAGCCTTCACCCAAAGGAAATTTAGCAACGCAAGCCCCGCTGCCACAAAAGCGACGACGGAGAAAGGGTTGATTCCGTATCTCGCCCATTCCGGATGGGACTCGAGCAAATTGAACTGGCTTAAGAAGCCTCCCAAAGCGGGTCCTAGGATGAACCCGAGTCCGAAGGCCGCTCCCACGATCCCCATTCCTTTGGATCGGTTTTCTTTGGTGGTGATGTCAGCGACCGCCGCTGTGGCGACCGAGATGTTGCCGCTCATGCAGCCCCCGACAAAACGGGCTATCACCAAGCTTAGAAAGCTACCCGCAAACCCCCATAGAATATAGCTGGCGAAAACCCCCAGAGTAGTAATGAGGAGTATAGCGCGGCGGCCTTTCTTGTCAGAAAGGCTGCCCCAAATCGGGGCAAAGAAAAATTGTAGAAAGGCATAGAGCGAACCCAGTATCCCTCCGAATAAAACCGGGGTAAAGCGGTCTCCGGCTCCGGTGGCGGCAGAAAACTCGTCCAGAAATAGTGTGAGGCTGTTGAGCAGTCCGCTTTGCCCATAGTACTCGAGAATAGACGGAAAAAGGGGAAAGATGATACTAAACCCAACGAGGTCTAAGAAAATGGTTAAGAAAATGACGCCCAGCGATAGCGATTTCTGACCGTTTTGGGGTTGTTCTGATTGTTTGCTCAAGACGGTGGTTTATTGGCGTCTCGCCAATTGAGCGCAAGATTTTAGTCGCTTTGGAATCGGGAAGCACGGATGCCTCGCGATCTAGGAAACCTGAATTCCTTTTGCGAGGGCGTAGATGTCTTCGAGCTCATCTGGGGGCAATCCCGCTCCAAACGACAGCTGATCGGCATCGGATATTGCCTGGATCTCTAGCGATACTCCGATTGTCACGACAGCCTTATTGCCTCGAGTTCCAGGTTTCTGCACCCCCATGATAAACTCCTCAATCTCATTGGCAGAGATGCTTTTCGTTTTCCGAAGGGGCCATCCCTTGGTTACTTTGAGCGTGTCATTGCTGACGGATACCGATTGGGTGGCGACAAATGTGATCCCAATTAGCCGAATTAAAAACCACGTGGGGAGTCCCAGAAAAATTAAACCAAAGATAGCGGCGAAAATCAGGAAAACGCCGGGCACATCGGTTTGGGTCAAAAAGGGAATAGCAAAGGTGGTGAGGAAAATCAGTTCGAATACGCAGATGAACACGACAACCACCAGAAAGCCCACGTTGAAGCTAGGAGGAGGAATTTCAACCTGGAAGCTGGATCCATCGTAGTTGATGCGCGATTTCTGTATAGCAGGAGGATTCGGAATCTCGTTGGTTTCCAGACCTTTTTTGAATTTATCCTTTATGCTCCCATCCAGTAGATCCACTTCCCGGATACGCGTTGAGCCAGATGTTTCGTCATGAATAGGCAATGACAAGAATTTCGCGATCTCTTCGGCATCGCTTCTCGCCTTCTTTTCAGAGCGGCTCTGAGAAATGTCGAATTGGTTGTCATCGCTCCCTGCCAAACGAACCGGATAGTCGGGGGCTCGGCGACAAGCAAGCCGCCTTTGACAATCGCGATGGCCCGAGGCAAAACGAGTCCGTCCATAACAACGCTGGATTTGTCCATTACGCCATCATCATCCGTATCTTCAAGAACCACGATTCGTCCGATGGGCTCTTCCTCTCCATTGCCGTCGACATCCGGCATGTAGGCTCGCATTTCCACGGCGCAGAGCCGACCGTCCTCATCCTAGGCGATCGTTACTGGGTCATTCACGAGTGGTTCCGAAGCGACGAGTTCCAGTCGGAATCCGGGGGCCACCTGGATGGTTTCGAGACTCTCTTGCGGAGAAAGGATCGGTGCCGGCGGAACGTCGACTTGCTTCCAGATCTCCGCTTGCACGTCTCCTTCTTTGTCTTTTCTGTCGCCAGATTGGCCCCAAACTGTGGCGGTAAGAGAGAGGGCGAGCAATGGGCTCATTACTGCGAATAATGGCTTTGTTGGACGTGTTGGAATGGTATCGATCCTTGCGCAGCGTTGGAAAATTGGTAGGGAAACAAACACCTGTTGGCAAATTGGCAAGCGTTCTTTCCGTTCGATTCTACCAAGTGAATCGGGTAGACCGAACCGGCTAGGATTCCAAAGGTAGCGGGCGACCTCGGTTTTCTATTTATGGACGTTAGCCGTTACACCGGGCCAGTCATCGGTGCGGAACGGGGTGGCCGGGAGACCTTCCCGACTAAACACGTTACAATCGGGGTTGTTGGCCCAGGCATAACGTACCGCAACGGGATTTTCCACCGAATCGCTCCAAACTTCTATCGTATCCTTGTCCACAATACGGGCGGAGGCCCAAAAAAACTTCTGGTCTTTTCCGGCGATGGAAAAGCCAACCGGCTCACGGGTGTCGAAAGTGTAGAGACCGCGGGCACCGACATGGTCGAAATCGACCGAGATTTTCGAGCCGGTAACCTTCATCGATTTGTACCGTGGGCTTTGGTGGGGGACATCTAATCCGTAGTCTCGGGCTAGTGCCCACCTGGCCAGTCGATTGGCGACGGTGTGTTTGTCGCGCGGGTGAATGTCGCGACCTTCACCCACGTCAATGATGACCGCTTGACCGGTATTGCGAAGGGTGTCCATCGTCATGGTCTGGGCTTCCCTCAGTTCAGGCCAGTCCGCCTCTTGAGGCTCTGAAACCCGGTCTCTGAAATCGGCGAGTTGGACATAGTAGAAGGGGAAATCGCCTTGGCCCCATTCGTCCCGCCAATGTTGAATCATAAGCGGAAAAAGATGCCGATACTGGTAGGCTCGGCCCGCATTGGCTTCGCCCTGATACCAGATTGCCCCTTTGATTCCGTATCCAATGGTCGGTTTCAAGACACCGTTGTAGATATTGGCCGGTCGATGCTGGCCTGCTAGCGGATTGCGGGGGGCTCTGGGGCGAGTACCTTGCTTTCCGTCTTTCTCCCATTTAGCGATTTTCGCTTCGTAGTCCGCGACCGCTTTAGCGTGATCGTAAGTCGCTTCCGTTTCCTTCCACCTGCCAAGCAATTCAGAGTAGCGTTTGTCTTTGCGAAGGACATCGCGTTGTATCCAGGCTTCGGCGGCGGAGCCTCCCCAAGCATTGTCGATAAGGCCAACTGGGACCCCCAATGCCTGATGCAGCTGCAGGCCGAATCGATAGCCGACGGCGGAAAAGTCCTTCACGGTATCGGGAGCAGCGTGGGCCCACTCGCCATCGAAGTCCTTCTGCGGCTCCTGGGTGCCGACTTGGGGAACGGAGATCAGCCGAATCTCGGCATGGTTCGCCGTCAGGGCTACCAAGTCTCCGTCGTATGAATTCTGCACCGGCCAAGCCATATTGGACTGACCCGAGCATATCCAGACCTCCCCTACCAGTACATCATCGTAAGTGATCGTGTTTTTGCCCTTGATCGTCAGTCGATGGGGCCCACCTGCGGGGAGGGGATCGAGGGTGACACTCCAGTCGCCATCGCGATCCGCTTTAGTCGTGTGTGCTTGTCCGCCGATCGAGACGGTGACCTTCTCACCCGCGTCTGCCCAGCCCCAAACCGGATTGTCGTGGTTGCGCTGGAGAACCATATGATCGCCGAAAATTGACGGGGTTGAGACCTTGGCGCTTAAAGAAACGATTCCAAGTATCGAAGTGAGGCAAAGTACGCAGCAAATGAGTTGGCGGTTCATATTTGGGGTTAAGCTAGATTATCGATGAGATTGAAAGAGGGGTCACGTTAGAATAGCTTGGTCGAGGGTCAATATTGAATGGCGGGCAATCCGCTCGCTGCGGTCCAATTGACTTGCCTGTAAAGCGGGTAAACGGCTTTGTTTTCGATACCCGATGAAAAGTAAGCTAGCTGGATTGATTCTAATGCTCGTCCTGGTTTCAGGCGCGATCGTCTTGCTTCAACGTGAGGATAGTCCTGGGCCGGTGGAATTTGCTCAGGGAAAGGTACAATTCAATCGCGATATTCGCCCCCTGTTTTCGGAGACTTGTTTCAATTGCCACGGACCTGATGAACACTCTCGCGAAGCGGATCTGCGGTTTGATTTGCCTGAAAGCGCTTTCTCTGAGCGCGATGGGGGAGTGTTTGCTTTAGTTGCGGGTTCTCCCGAGAAAAGCGAAGCGTGGAGGCGGATTGTGAGCGACGACCCCGATCTTATCATGCCGCCCCCGGATTCCCATTTCACGCTGAGCAACACGCAGAAAGGAACGATCAAAAGGAGGATCGAGTCTGGTGCTAAGTACCAGGACCATTGGGCGTTTGAGACCCCTCGAAAGGCGGTGCTTCCGGTCGCAGAAAGAGCCGGTTGGGATCGATCCGCAATTGACCGATTTGTCTTGGCTCGACTTAAATCGGAAGGAATCTCTCCGAGTGAGCCAGTGGACAAGCGGACGCTGATTCGCCGTTTGTCCTATGATTTGACGGGCTTGCCGCCGAGCCTGGAAGAGTTGTATCAGTTTCTTGATGATGACCGCCCAGATGCGTATGAGCTTCTGGTAGATCGTATCCTCGATTCGCCTCACTATGGTGAGCGGATGGCGCTCGCCTGGCTGGATCAGGCTAGATATGCGGACACCAATGGTTATTCCCGGGACGGCTCTCGCACCATGTGGGTTTGGCGTGACTGGGTGATTCAGGCATACAATGAGGATAA
>CALDFV010000165.1 GCA_937942145.1 uncultured Opitutaceae bacterium | reverse complement strand
TTGTTCCAAACTGCTGAATAGGCCGTTGGGAGTCAGACAAATTTTCTATACTTTGGATAGCGTCTGAAATAGCTTGCTCG
Organism: uncultured Opitutaceae bacterium; assembly: GCA_937942145.1. Lineage (GTDB taxonomy): Bacteria > Verrucomicrobiota > Verrucomicrobiia > Opitutales > Opitutaceae > Pelagisphaera. Next base: position 3,077 of record CALDFV010000165.1, on the reverse strand, counting down.
GCCGATGTACAAACTCAGGACCTACCAACAGGAAGCGGTTGATCGCACCCTTTACCACTTTAGGAGGAAACGGACCCCAGCGGTCATCGTTTTGCCTACGGGGGCGGGGAAGAGTTTGGTAATCGCTGAATTGGCCAAAATTGCCAAGGGGCGCGTCCTAGTACTCGCTCACGTCAAAGAGCTGGTCGAGCAAAATCACTTGAAGTACGAGAGCTATGGTCTGCAAGCGGGGATCTATTCCGCGGGCTTGAATCAAAAGGACAGTGCGACGAAGGTGATCTTCGGCAGTATCCAGTCAGTCGCGAACGCGGACAACGACTTCTTTAAGGACTTTACGCTCCTCGTGATCGATGAGTGCCACCGCGTCGGCCTGGAGCCTGACAGTCAGTACGCTAAGGTAATCAAACGGCTGAAGCAGAACAATGAGCGTATTTGTATTTTGGGCCTCACCGCCACCCCTTATCGGCTAGGACTAGGCTGGATCTATAACTACGCGATCCGTGGAGAGTTGAAGACGCAAGAAATGCGCTTCTTTAAGCAATGCATCTACGATCTGCCCCTTGAGTATATGATAAGGAACCAATACCTTACGCCTCCCGTTAAGGTAGATATTCCAGTGACGTCGTATGACTTCTCTGAGCTGACTGAAGGGGGCAATGCCTACACGATGGCTCAACTAGAGGAAGTGCTGCATCAGCAAAGACGCCTGACGCCCTTGATCATCAAAAACATCATTGATATCACCGATAGCTACAAGCGGCAGGGCGTGATGATCTTTAGCTCCACGGTGAAACATGCTCAAGAGGTGATGGAGAGCCTTCCGAAGGGACAGGCACGGCTCGTCCTGGGAGAAACTGAGGCCAGCGAGCGGGATCAAATTATCGATGATTTCAAGAAGAGAGCGTTTAAGTATTTAGTCAATGTATCCGTCCTGACAACCGGGTTCGATGCCGCCCATGTCGATGTGATCGCCATCCTTCGTCCCACAGAGTCGATTAGCCTGTATCAGCAAATCATCGGTCGTGGTTTGCGTTTGGATACGGATAAGAAGGATTGTCTGGTATTAGACTATACCGGGATGGGGCATAGCATTTTCAGTCCAGAGGTTGGCGAAAAGAAAACCGTATCCGAATCAGTCGCCGTGCAGGTACCCTGCCCTGAATGCGGTTTTGTGAATGACTTTTGGGGCATAGTCGATCTTGAGGGAAATATCGTCGAGCACTTCGGTCGCAAGTGTCGCGGCGGGCATCACAATCCGGAAACCTACGAGTTTAGGCCCTGTGGATATCGGTTTCGCTTCAAGGTCTGCGACCAGTGCTCGGCTCAAAACGACCTCACGGCTCGCGAGTGCCGCAGCTGCGGCAATGTACTGATTGATCCCGACACAAAGCTCAAACAGGCCAGGCTTTCCAAAAACGCTCACGTGCTTACGCCAGATTCGATCGAGATGCTCGAGCGCTTTGACAAAAACGGGACCCCCTACCTGCAGGTAAAGTACTACGACTATGACGCGCGACACCTAGCTGAGATTCACTACCTCGACAATCAAACCAGCCTTAAGAAGTTTAATGTCAACTTTTTGAGATCGCATCTAAAACGGCCCGAAATGACGCTCAACATCCACTCAGTCAGCGAAGTAGTGAAAATGCAATCACAGCTCAGGATGCCTGCCTTTTTGATCGGTCGCAAGCAGGGCAAGTTTTGGAAGATTACGGAAAAAATATTCCGCGAGGAACTTTAACTCTACTTCGCTAGATTTCGAACTGTTTTTACTAGATAGGGCAATCGCTTCGCAAGCAAAACCCCGCCGTTTCCTGCATGGTAAGGTAGGGCTGACTATCCCTAGTCAACCGATTTTCCCTACAGCAATTTGCGGCTGCTTAAGAACAAGCTACCCTACCTACGGGAGTCACTCGAAGCCATGTTAACTGGGCGCCAATGACCGCTGCTCGCCTTCGCGGTCAACGACCCTGCACGAGCCCAATGGACGTCCATCTGTATTCAAAAGACACCGCAAGAGGACAGACGCTACACTGTATGCCCTCTGGTCTTGACAGCCGTCCTTGAGGCCCGCTCGGAGCTCGGCAATTATGTCGTCGGCTTCTTTGGCGATATCGATGATTTCCACAAAGACTACGCCCATTATTTCGACTTCGATCAGCTTCTCTTCCTCCGGCGACATCTCCCAATGGGGCTCGCCGACAATCTTCAACTCCTAGCTCGCCGTCTCGATAACCACTCGACCATTTGATTGGCTGAACCATTCCAGATACAGCGCATTGCCCCAATGCCAGGGAAACGGTTTCTTCGCCAAGTAGTAATCGCCGATTTCGTCCAGCGGGATATCGGGAACCTTGACTTTTCGCTACGCGGTTATGTCGACCACCATTCCTTTCTATTCGGTCGTCAGTCCATCGCGATCCATGTCTTTCGGTTCCTGATTCGTGAACCTCAATAGCCGCCCGGCTAGGCCCCCCCAGCAGTCGCCTGCCAGATCGAGCTCTATCGGCTCAACCCGACTCGAAAGCCAAAGCCGACCCACCACGCACCCGTGCTCACTATTGTCAATTCCTCCCCGAATCACCTGCCCGTCGATACGCAATGCTATTTCCCATTGTTCGCCTATCCTGCCCTTCATGACGAGTATAGAAAAGGGAGAGAAGCCGTACAACTCGTCAGTCCCCTAAGGTCTATCTTGTCCCACCGTTTGGCATCTGACCTAATTCAGATAAGGCGGTGCATTTGCACTGTTCACCTGAACAGTGTAAATACACCCAAGTCATTTCTACCTTCTTTCATACGGCACCATCGCGCATTAGGCACAGCGGTGCTCATGTCGCATTAGAAACCGCAATCCTGTCAGAAATCATTACCTGCAAACCGTCAGTTATGGTTTACGGTTTAAGCATGAATTTTGATCGAGTAGATGAGAAAACGGCCGCATTGGATACACACCGCCCACTGGGGCCTAGTCTAGCCGAGAACTTACATGCGTGGTTCCGCATGGAGATGACCTATACGAGCAATGCCTCCATGAACAACAAAACTTAGCCGCCTCCCCTACTCTATTCCGACAC
>CALDFV010000164.1 GCA_937942145.1 uncultured Opitutaceae bacterium | reverse complement strand
AGATCAGCCGAACTACTTCTTCTTTTTCTTCCCCTTTTTCTTGGATTTCTTCTTCGACTTCCTCTTCTCCTTTTTCGAGTCCTTTGACTTCTTCCGCTTTTTGCGCTTCTTTTCGGACTTCGCCTTGTTCTTCTTCTTTTTCTTAGACTTTGCCTTGTCCTTCTTCTTGGGCTTTGGTTTTGAGGCTGTCTTCTTTGCCTTCTTCTTAGCGACCTTGGCTGGCTTCTTGGCCTCTGCAGTCAGCTTTTTCGCCGCGGCAATCGTCGCCTTGGCCCGAATGGGACCAAATCCGGCTACCTCGCTGAGGGAATCTACATCGCTCGCAGCGATCTTCTCTACTGAACCAAAGCCTTTGGCTCTGAGGGCCCGCGCTGCAGAGGGGCCAATACCGGAGATTTGAGTAACTGAAATAGACATAGGATTCTTGGGGATTGAAGTTAACTAAGTCCGCGTTTCCAGATCCGATATCATCTCAAATTCCTTGTGGTGGTTTGCCGACTACGGATATCGACCCGAAAAGACTCTGTGGACGCTTCTGACGCTGCTCCTGCTGAACATTGGCTTGAATCTCGTCATTTTATATTGGCAACAAGACGCCATCGTTCCGGCTTTAGAGGAAGTCTATCTGCAGGACGACAAGGATCCCCGGAAAGGGACGCCTCGCGGGTACCCCAGTTTCAATCCCCTTGTTTTCGCCCTAGACACGCTGATTCCTGCATTGGATTTGGGTCAAGAAAACGCTTGGCAACCCAACTGGAAAAACCCGTTCGGAATCGCTTACGCGATCTACCTCTACATCGTCCACATGTTCATCGGACTCCTCCTCATCGTTGTCCTCGTCGCAGGAATCTCGAAGCGTCTTTCCGACGAAATCTGAGATTCAATAATACCAATATTGTCGCCTTGACGCAAAAAAGCGCATCCCGATCAGGAATGCGCCCATGATTCAAAAGGCTAGATAACGAGATCGGGACTATTCGTCTCCGTCGTCTCCGATCGCTTCAACCGGGCACCCTTCCAGCGCTTCCATACAGAGATCGATGTCTTCCTGCGTTTTGGGCTGGTTGTGTACGTAGGAGTAAGCCTCGCCATCATTGCGTGTAAAGAAATCCGGCGCGGTTTCGCGACAGAGATCACAATCGATGCACTGCTCGTCTACGTAGAATTTTCCTGGCGCATTGTCTGACCACTTCTCTTCTTTATCTGCCATAGTACGCGTATAAATCCAATATGGCCGCTACCTGTCAAGCGGAGAGCGTACGGAATTGGCCAAATTTAGGCCTATTTGGGGCCGCCGTCTCGGACGAACCCCACTATGGCTACAAACGTCCTCGCTAATGCGCCACGACTCGCGGCGGCCCATTTCGACTGTCGTTGCGTCATCTCCCGGCGGGCTGCCTCATCCAGTGCCAAGGATTCAATCACTTCTCGAAGGGAATTTACATCCGATAGCTGAATGGCCGCCCCCATCTGGATCATTCCTTCGCAAACACTTCTAAAATTGCTCATTCCCGGTCCAAAAACCATGGGGACACCCAGCAATCCGCACTCGATCGGGGTTTGGCCTTCCCGGCAGGGAGGCAAACTCTTGCCAATGAAAGCCAGATCCGACAGTTGGGTCAAAACCCGCAATTCTCCATTCGTGTCGGCCACTAGAATGTCCAATGGGGCAAAAGTATCGCTCTCCGATTTGAAACGGTAACTCAGGTCGGAAGCGTTTTGCTCAAGCATCGTCCGTATCTCACTCCGCCTTTCCACGTGCCGGGGCACCAGTAGCAGTTTACATTCCGGTAGACGCTCGCGCAAATCCCTAAAAATCGACAGCAGTGTTTCCTCCTCACCGGGCCACGTGGATGAACCGAGAAGCACAAACCCATCCCCCAGTCCTAGTGATGCTCTCAATTCACGCTTTCGCCCCTCATCCAGTATCTCACCGATGGATACGTCTAGTTTTAAATTTCCCGATACAAGCACTCGATCAGACGGAACCCCCATGGCGATGAACCGGTTTGCATCTCCCTCGGAAATAGCCATCACCTTACTTAAAAGCAGCATATGCCTACCGTAAGCCCATTTGAGTTTTCTAGCGTACTTGAACGATCGATCAGAAAGCCGGCCGTTCACTAATACCATTGGAACTCCGGCGTTTGCGGCTTGCTGCATATGCTCCGGCCACAACTCTGTCTCCGCGCAAATCGCCAAGTCTGGGCGCATACGCTTCCAAAACTTGCGAACAAAGGGCCAGAAGTCCAAGGGAAAATAATAGATCCTATCACAAATTTCTGAATACTTTTCGTTCGCCAATCGGTATCCCGTGCTTGTCGTGGTCGTCAGAAGCAATTCAACTTTTGGATCTTCCACCAATTTCCGCAACAGACCTTCTATAACCAGCATTTCCCCGAGGCTCACCGCCTGTATCCACACTCTACGCTTTCCGGGAGTTCGGGGCCAATCTTCAATGCCAATTCCGAGACGCATCGACAAGGCGCCCTTGTAGTCGCCACGCCTTCTCATCTTGAGCAGATACTTCGGCGACAAGACGAGAGCGATGGGCGCAAAAATCAGTCTATAGATCCAGATAAACAACAATCGCTTAGAATCGCCTTTACCCGTCGAATGCAAGCAATCCCTTTCAATGGAGCCTTCATCGTCGACTTTAGCCGACCAAAAATCCGCTCTACGATGCCTTTGACACCCCCGAACTCAGGCGCCAGCGTTTCAGTTCAACATGGAACACTTGCACGCCTACTGGAGAATGGAATACGTGGCTCAGGAGAAGTCACCCCAAGATCGACGCCCCTTCGTCGATCTACCGAAATCGAATGACGACAAGGCGTCGCTAATCTTGTCCCGCGAAAAGTACAGTTTCATTCTAATGAATCGCTATCCTTACAACGCTGGGCATCTCCTTGTGCTCCCTTATCGGGAAGTCCCGGACATCGAGGACCTTTCTCCAGAAGAACGGGTCTGCTTTTTCGACACCACCGTGAAGGCAAAACGCCTCCTAAAAGCCGCTCTCAATCCGAACGGATTCAATATAGGCATCAATCTGGGCGAAGCGGGAGGAGCCGGCATTCCCAAGCACCTGCATCAGCATGTCGTCCCCCGCTGGACGGGTGACACTAACTTTATGCCGGTTGTCGGTTCCACACGCGTCCTCCCTCAGGCCCTCGAGGCGATGTGGGACCATTTAAAATCAGTTTGTGAAAAGCTCGACTAAGTAGGTTCCGATTCTATTTTCCCCTCCTTTCCATATTTGATGGGTACACGGAAACTACATTTTGAAAATCCAAAGCAGCTGACGCAGCTCTACTGCAGCAGGGAGGAGAATCTTCGCATGATCGAATCCCATCTTAGCGTCCGCATCGTAACGCGAGATGGCTGGCTGCAAGTCGATGGCGAGGAAGAGGCGATCGAGAAGGTAGAAGCAATCATGGTCCTGTTGCAAGATGCGCGCTCACAGGGACTTAAGATTCGTAACCCTGACTTCAAGAACGTGCTTGAAGGGGTCGTTGCCGGTCGAGAAGAGGAACTGAGGGCTTTATTTGACGAAAGCTGTGTCATTCAGACGCGCCGCTCGACCATCGTACCTAAGACGCTCGGCCAGAAGAAATACCTCCAGTCTATATTCGAAAATGACATCGTCTTCGGCATCGGACCGGCGGGCACGGGAAAAACCTACCTCGCTATGGCAGCTGCCGTCGCTAAGTTGCTGGACGGCAGCATCAAGCGACTGATTCTAAGCCGACCTGCCGTGGAAGCAGGAGAAACACTGGGATTCTTGCCCGGTGACCTGCAAGAGAAGATCCTCCCTTATCTAAGACCCTTATACGACGCACTTTACGATATGATTGATCGTGATGATGTGGCTAAACTCATCGAAAAGGGCGTTATCGAGATCGCTCCCCTCGCCTACATGAGAGGCAGGACGCTGAGCGATTCCTTCATAATCTTGGATGAAGCCCAAAATACCACCCCGGAGCAGATGATGATGTTTCTGACTCGCTTGGGAAATGAAAGTAAAATGGTAATTACCGGCGATATCACTCAAATCGACATTCCCCGCTCCAAAACATCGGGTCTTCTGGAAATTAGAAAAATACTCAAGTCCTTGAAAGGCATTAGCTTCCATGAATTCGGAGCGTCCGACGTGGTCCGTCATCACCTCGTGCAAAAGATTGTTGAAGCCTATGATGCCTACCGAAATCCAAGTGATAGTTGAGCCACACAACTCAAGAATAAGTTGCGCCGCTCGTTGAAATTGAATCTTTTCAGCTATATTACGTCGAACACGCATGCCTCTATCTGAGCAGTTCAGAGCGCTTCTAAATCGATTCTTCCGAAAAAAGCGGAAGAAGCGGAAAACCGAGGCGTCTTCTTCTTTCCTCATCTTTTTGGAAAAGAGCCGGGCTATATCCATCGCGATTTTCGCGATTACCGTAGCTTCAATCGTCGTGACTAGCTTTATGGGCATAAAGCCCTCGGGGTTTCAGTTTCTCCCCAATCAGCTGGCAACCATACGTATCGTCGCCGCGGAGGACTTCACTTACCAAAGCGCCATCCTAACCGAACGGAAGCGCGAGCAACTCCTCACCGAGGTCCCTCCTGTCTACAGTACCGACATGAAGTATTTCACAACCTTTAGCGCTCATGTAAATGAACTGCTCGAGGCCATGGATAAATTCGCGACCTTGGAACAAGACCTCTCCGCTAGCGGCGCTCAAAGCTATATCCAGGAAATCACAGAGACTTTCAACGAAAAGGGGAACTACCGGCTCTCGGCATCGGACTTGACCACGATTCTGGAATTTTCCGACGCCCGAACCCGCCGAGACCTGATCGAAACCGGCCTAATCAGCCTCAGAGAAAGTTATAAGATCGGGATCTACGACAAAGAGGATTCCAATTTCGATTTTGGCGAGGATTCGGTCGCTCTCTTCAAGACCGACAATGAAGTGAGCCAGCGACGTATCGAGTCTACCGACGATGCGTTGACCATGCTGCGGGTCGCTCTGAATGCGGAGAACGTCCCGCCCCGAGTTTCGAGCGCCTTTAGCAGGCTCTTCCGAGATGGCGTGCGTCCCAATTTCAAGCGCGATGAAACGGAGATACTCGCTCTGCGGCAAAAGATGCTCGAATCCCTGCAACCTGTCATCGTTCGTGTTGAAAAAGGCGCCAGTATCATTGAGCCCAATACCCGAGTTACACCAGAGCAGTATGAACAACACCTCGCATACATTCGCCATCTTGACGGCAAAGACGTTGACACAATCGACTTTCAGTTAATCGGCAGAGCGTTGATGGTATTGGCGATGCTCACAGCCGCCACGTTCTATATTAGACTCGAAGACCGAGCGACCTTGCTCAGCAACGGCCGACTCGGACTGCTAGCCCTCGTAGTTGTGTGCAATCTGGCTCTCGTGCGCCTTTGCTTCGAATTCGGCAATCTCGATCAGTTTCTTTACGACAGTAGTTTGTCCGCGATCCTTCCCTACATCACTCCCACGGCGCTCGCTCCGTTGATTATTGCCATACTAATGGGAAGTGGTCCCGGGCTCTTGACCGCCATGGTCGTCAGCCTCTTTTCCGCTGTCATGTTCGGCAACCGGCTTGAGCTAATGGTGATGACCTTCCTGGCCTCTTGCGTCGCTATTTTCATTTGTCGCAACATTCGCAGAAGAGGGCGCGTCGTAACCGCGGGTTTCGCGGGAGGCCTCTGCATCTCACTCTTCACTTTCCTCTACAACTGGGCCGACGGTCTTCCGATCGCCACAATTTTCCACCAAGTATCCGCAGCCGCCATAACCGGCCTCGTTCAGGGAGTGGTCATTGTGGGAGTCTTGCCCATTCTCGAGACCCTTTTCAAGCGGACAACCAACATCACGCTGCTGGAGTTGAGTGACTACAACCACCCATTGCTAAGGCGCATGCAACTTGAAGCGCCGGGAACCTGGCATCATAGTCTGATGGTTGCCAACTTGGCGGAAAATGCCTGCAACGCAATCAAAGGCAACGCCCTCCTCGCACGTGTAAGCTGCATGTTCCACGATATCGGAAAGATGATCAAGCCGGAGTACTTTACCGAGAACCAGCTAGATGGCCACAACCCGCACGACGAAAAAACGGCTTCCTTCAGCGCTCTCGTAATCAAGAGCCATGTCAAAGAAGGTGTGGACCTGGGACTCACCTTTAAGCTGCCCCGGCCCATCATCGATGTTATACGTCAGCATCACGGAACCAACCTGATACGCTTCTTCTACCACAAAGCCGTGCAGCAAGCGGGAGAAGACGAATCCGGGAAAAGCAAAGTCCTGGAATCGACCTACCGCTACGACGGGCCCAAGCCACAGTTTAAGGAAAGCGCGGTTATCCTACTTGCGGACTCCCTCGAGGCCGCGAGCCGATCTCTACCGAAAGTGACGCCCCAAAATATTGAGGAACTGGTTGAACGAATTTTCAAATCCAATATCGATGACGGGCAACTGGATGAATGCGCGATCACTATGGCGGAACTCGCCAAAATCAAAGAGAGTTTCATATTTACTCTGATCAATTCGCTCCATACGCGAATCGCTTACCCCGGATCCAAAGAGCAGGATACCACATCCGCTAAAAAGACGACGCATGAACGAAAGTCCGAACGAGTCGAAGCGGGTGTCGGTCAATAGCCTTTGCCCTGCACTTAGTTTCAACGATCAGGAAATCGAGCGAATGTTCGCCATCCTAGACGAGTTTGGCGGATTCGATCCCCCGACAGGCGAGATCTCGATCGCTTTCGTATCCAAATCTGAGATATCTCGCATTCATGAAGCATTTATGCAGAACGATTCCCCGACTGATGTCATCACCTTCTCAGGAGACCCCGATGACGGCACGGCGGGCGAGATCTGCGTTTGCCCCGCAGTAGCTCAAAGCTACGCAAAGGAAAACGACAAAGATTTCGCCGAGGAGCTAACCCTCTATCTCACCCATGGATATTTGCATCTATGCGGTTTCGAAGATATCGAGGACGATGAAAAAATCGAAATGCGCAAGGCAGAACAGGTCGCTCTGAAAACGCTTGTAGAACAGCGCGCAATGCCCAATTTCTCGCTAAGGCTTTAAAGATTTTAGATGGAAAACACGTCAACCAACAGCCCTCAGGAACGGCTCAAGCGACTGGTCTACAAATCAATCTATATCGCAGCTTTTGTCTTCTTTGCGCTTAAGATCTACCAGCATCACCACTACAACTATGGCTATTCGCTATTGCCCATGTTCAATCACGATTTCCAAGAGAGATCGATTGAACCGCTCAAGGAGACCCCTCACTACACTCATGAAGACGGGTACGACGGCCAGTTCTACGCTCAGTTGGCACTGAAGCCTCTGGCACGAGGAACAGAGATCGAAACAGCCCTTGACAACTACACCTATCGAGCGAGACGTATTCTGTTTTCTTGGACAGCCTGGTGCCTTGGACTAGGGCAGCCCTCGTGGATACTACAAGCCTACTCATTCCAGAACGCCATCTTCTGGTTTCTCACGGCGGTCCTTCTTATACGCTGGCTGCCACCCATCAACGCCCAAAACACCTTTCGCTACATCGCCTGTTTCTTCACTTTAGGACTCGTCAACAGCTTTAGCCGCGCCCTTCTCGATGGCCCCAGCCTTTTCCTCATAGTTCTGGCAGCCTTTCTGATCGAAACAAGACGCTCATGGCTTGGGGCCGCTACCCTCGGACTAGCCGGACTCGGAAAAGAGACCAACCTCCTTGCGGTCGTTACCCTCCTCGGGCCGGGCAAGCTTCGCTCCAATCTTAACTCTCAATTCATCCTCAAAGCGGCCATTGCCATTCTTCCCTTCGTCCTTTGGTTCGCTTACGTACTCAGTTCGAGCCAATTCGGAAATTCTGAGAATATTGGCACCCGAAATTTCACCCTGCCTTTTGTGGGGGCGTTCGAGACTTTTCTAACCATTATTAAGGAGGCGGGCGACAAGGGCTTTCCTCCCGGAACATTTTTGACCTTAGCGACCCTCGGCAGTCTTCTAGTACAGGGATTCTATCTTTTAGCGCGACCGAAGAAGAATTCAGTCTGGTCAAGAATCGGCATCGTATTCGCTATCCTGATGCTCGTGCTGGGACCCGCCGTATGGGAAGGCCTTCAGGCCGTCCCACGCGTGCTCCTTCCGATGACCATTGCTTTCAATATTCTATTTTCAAGAAAACTCTTTCTTATCCCTATCCTGGTTTTCGCCAATACCTTAACCTTTGTCGGAATCAGCTCGTTTGAACCGAAACTCATTGAAGAGCGATTCGAAATGGTCGACGAGTCAAATTTGGCCTACGACCCTTCAACATACGAATATTCGTATTTGGAGTTCACGAATGGATGGTCTATCAATGAAGGGAAGAAAAGTCGCTATTGGAGATGGTCTCAAGGTGATAGCGTTGCCGAATTCTTTGTCCCTCGTGATCAAAGCATAGAAGTTGAATTCAGTTTCACTCCGAAGACGATCAGTCCTCGCGACATCATTCTCGAAGTCAATGGGGAGCACATCTGGCAAGCGAAGAACGAGCAACTCTACGGGGATGTCTACACAATCCCACTCATCCTTATTCCCGGGAATAACACCCTCAGGTTCTATAGTCCGACTCCTCCCGAAAAAATCGGAAGCGATCCCAGACCTCTCAGCTTTGCCCTCGTTGACTACAAATTTCGCCTTATCCGAACGATTCCAAAAACCGAGTAGGCTAAAGCATCTTTGGATCCATTCCGCTGGCCCTCAACTCCCTCAAGCTTTGAGCATTGTCTCTTTTCGCTAGCCGGTTTCCGGATGCATCAAGAACTAAAGGACAGTGATAGAAGGCAGGAGGAGTCGCTCCGAGAGCCCGGTATATCAATAATTGACGAGCGGTCGACAGAAGCAAGTCCTCGCCGCGAACCACTTCCGTGATACCCATCGCAATATCATCAGCGACCACCGCTAGTTCGTAGGACGGAATCCCATCTTTTCTCCATACAAGGAAATCGCCAAAATCGACCCCCGCAACAAAACGTTGGTTTCCAAGATTTTCGTCCGTAAAGGTGATCGTCTCACCATCGGGCACCCTCATCCTCCAATTCGACTCCAAAGCTTCTGATTCAGACCGAAACGCCGTCGATCGATTTCGACAGGTGCCTGGATAAATTAGTTCACCTCCCTCATTGTGGGGCGCTTGAACTGCCGACAGAACGTCTTTTCTAGAGCAGTCACAGGGAAAAACAGCACCTTGCGACCAGAGAACCTTCCACGCCTCTAAGAACACCGCGGATCGCTTGCTTTGAGCGTATTCGCCGCTCGGCCCTCCGCTGTCTGGACCTTCATCCCAACGCAATCCCGCCCAGAGCAAATCTTCTATTAGAGCATCTGTAAATTCTGGTTTGCACCGGTCTCCATCGAGATCTTCCACCCTCAGGATCAACCGACCTCCACGCTCTCTGGCACGCCTCTGGGCAGCGAGAAATGTTTTCGCATGCCCTCTGTGCATGAAACCAGTAGGAGTCGGGGCGATACGTCCTTTGTATTCACCATTATTCACAATATCTTCGGAAAGAATTTTTGCTTTTGCGCAAAAGTCAAAACACCCGTTTTGGATTTCCAGTTCTACTGATATCTAGGTTTGTAACACACCGACCCCTACAGCAACCGATAGAATATTGCCTTTCTAGAAATAGAAACTTGCCCCATTTATTCCTTGCGCCATGCATAATCACTCTACTTAATCTTCAAAATTATCGAAGGGGCAACCCCTTTTAACCGTATCTAATTAATGAATCCCATGCCTAACAACGTCATTCCAAACGAATACAGCATCGGGCGCGTCTGGAAGATTTTCTAGATGCAAGATCATAAACCCGAGGCTAATCTAACAGCAGCGGGCTAAAAATTTCCCTCCCATCCCTATATGGCCCGCTTTTTTTAAAGCGGGTCTTTTTTTTTGCCCAATCAAACTTCAAAACGGCAACCCCTTCTCTATAATCTTTAGTTTGGATTCCATTTCCCATGGATCCTAAACCAAAAATTTCGTCCAAGAAGTCTCTTCCCGTACACCATCAAATCTGGCGCCTGATCGAAGGAAACCGCCGGAGATACCTCTTTGCGGCAATTGCTCTCGTCGGTCCCAGCGGCGGAGGCAAGAGCACTACAGTCAGTCTGCTCTCGCGGTTTCACGAACCGACAAGCGGATCCCTGCTAATCGATGGAGTCGACTATCGCGAACGAAGTCTCGACTGGATTCAAAACCAGTTGGGGATCGTCCTGCAAACCCCACACCTCTTTGACGGAACCGTCCGAGAAAATATTCGTTATGGCCGGCTCGAA
>CALDFV010000163.1 GCA_937942145.1 uncultured Opitutaceae bacterium | reverse complement strand
CCGGTCTTTCCAGTTTCCTCGCCATAAAAACTGGGTCGGCTGATCGGATGTCAGAATGAAGTTTGTGAAGGGAACATCCCAGCGCTGGCTCGCAGGAAGGGTGAGAAGTTCATTGCGAAAATGATGGGCGAGGTCGTGTTCTTCACCCGCTTCGAAACTGAAAGCGGCATCCCGTGGATTGCCCGTTTCGATGGGTGAGTCGAAATCTATCGGTGTGACTTCTGTAGAAATATCCAGATCACCTATCTGAAATTGGTCTCGTTCCTGAAGTATTCTGGGAGGTTCGATCCAGGAGTCCTTCCACCCGTTCCAAAACAAAAGAATCGTAGCGGGATCCGGGAGGACCGGTATTTCGTCTTCGGAGAAGGCAAGATGGTGGGCGATGTGATTGTTGCGTTTGGAATAGTCGGTGCCAGAATCGCACAGGCGGGTAAGGACATGGTAATTGCCAGTGCGGCTGGAAAGGGTCAGGTGTCGCAGAATCACTGGGCTCGATTTACCAGGGATGTGTTCGTACCGACTTAGCTTTTCCAGTTCCTTCTCTAGGTCAGCCGGCAGGTCACGGTCGCGGGCGACGCAACAAAAGCCGGACTTTCCGGGCTCCAAGCCTCGCCGGGCGCTGGTATGTATGTATTGCAGCGACACGGTTAGCCAAAGGGGGAAGGGGTATCGGAGGAGGGCGAAAGGATGTCTGGAGCTGTTTCGGACAGCGCCCAAAGCGTCGGGGCAGTCGCCAAAATGGGATGAAGCCTTCGGGGAGATGGCGCGAGCTTTCCGGATAGAGGGCCTTCCTTGATTTCCTTGGGTGAATGACCGAGGGGTGAAATAGGAAAATAGCGGATACAGGAAGAGATAGACTCTGCGTTGGCAACTATCGTTGGGCAGAAGTCCAAAAGGAGGTTTCTCGTGACCTCGCTATTCCGATCGATTTCATCGTTTGTCAGGGGACGGTTTCCCGGAATCGAAAGCGCGTTTTCGGGTAGGATTGACTTCCAGACGTCACACTTCCCAACCATAATTGCTAATGGTGTATCCACGAGTTCATGACTATCTTTGGCTTTCAGTTTTTTGACGCGTATTCCCATCTCCGCGAGGATGGTGTCCTGCTCGTCTGTCGCTTGAGACCTTAGCTGAGGGTCACGCTTGCGGCGTAGCCGTTTACGAAATTCTCGATTTGCGGTCGGATCATACAGGAAAAACAGCGCTGAGGACGCTGCGACGTGAAGGGCTCCGGGGGAATCGTCGAGACTGACGGTGGGTTTGAAGTGCTCGCCTGCGTTATCGTAAAACACGAGAGCTATCCGGCGCTCGGCGTTCTTGATTTGCCGCAAGTGGTAAACGAAAGGCCGGGGCAGGGCGACTTTCTTGCCGTTTCGGGGAAGCTGCTCGTACATGAGGCCTTCAAAGTCCGTCTTGGAAATGAAAGCGTCCTCTGGCGTCGTTGCGGAAAAGAGCCGGTTCTTCATTTCGTTCAGCCGAACGTTACCGCTAGGGTCTCCGTCTTGCAGGACGCATCCATGAGTGCGGATCAATTCTTCAGGTAGAAGCTGAAGCAAAGTTGAAAGATAGTAAGACTTCCCGCTGCTGGGCGCTCCCACTACAGACAGTATCAGGTGATTCTGGCTTAAAAAGGAGGTTGGCAGTCGACCGCGGCAGTGAGGGCAGGCCAATTCAACGCACACGACGCCTTTTTCATCTAAAGCCTGGCCTAGTTCATTGAATCGATTGGCGACGAACCTCAATTTCGTATAGGGCCCGAGTTCCGGATCGCCCATCAGGTCCTCGTGGGCAGCGATATTCATGACATCGCCTTTGGGGAAGGTCTTCCAGCAGATCGGGCAAGTGGGGTCGCTGTTGAGTCCCACTCTCGCTGCCGCATCCGTACCGTAGGAGGGCGGGGGCTCGGAGGGGGTTTTGGCCGCGGGCTCCTTTGGCAAGAGGTTGATAAGTTCCTTCAGCGGAAATCGAACATCGAGGCTTCCCGGGATCGCTAGGAAGCGGCTGGTCGGTGAAAACCGTTCCTGCAAGCTCTTTTGGTTGAGCTCGCTAGATTTTAGTTGGAGTCGAAGTCGATCGCCACTGGATGCTTCAACACTCCATTTATGAGCTCGAAAGTCTTTTCCCAAATCAGGTTCATCGGATCCGATGGCGATTGCCAGAAGATGTCCCCTCAATGTGAGAGGGTAGAGCTGGTCACGATTGATCTCCATCCTCTGGTCTATGGGTTCCCCGTCTAGGAGGGGTAGGCTGTCTGGATCTAGGGCTATGATGTAGTATTTCCCTTTCTCTTCTGAGATGCGGCAAAGGGGGGTGGTTTCCCCTTCCGGGGACCTCCCGTTTAGGGTAGCGGGGAAGTTGCTCACTTTCGTGACCAACCGGTTGAGGCAGTCCGCAATCGTAAGTGAAGCGTCGTTTCGGAATATGTTGAAAATCCCCATCTCGTTTATGCTAGATCGATTTGGCAAAGTGTTGCCTATGATTGGGTAAAGCGAATTTAGTGGGCCATGGCAAGTTCGGTGGACACAAATAGGATTCTCCGGGAGATTTTTCTTTCCCAATTTGACCTAAAATTTGGAAAAAAAGCCTTGCATGGGAGATGCGTATTTCTAGGTTCTGCGGCTCTTAGCTGACGCCCCGTTCGTCTAGCCAGGCCTAGGACACATGGTTTTCATCCATGCGACAGGGGTTCGAATCCCCTACGGGGTACCAGTTAAACCAAAAGACCGCTGCTGAAAGGTATGCGGTCTTTTTGTGTACAACGCCATGGGGATGAGAGCCCCTGTCGCCTCTCCACGGCTGGTTCGACGGAGCGAGTCCGCGAGCGGAGAGGGGCGATCGAAGATCGTCGCGCAGCGATTCGGCCCGCCCGAACCAATCCCCTACGGGGTACCAGTTAAACCAAGAGACCGCTGCTGAAAGGTATGCGGTCTTTTTGCGTACGAGGCCAAGGTGAAGAGTGCCACTATGGTTGGATCGATTAATTCTTGCATGCCCTTTGATAAATTTTAGGTTCTGCGGCTCTTTAATTGGGTCCCGTTCGTCTAGTCAGGCTTAGGACGCATGGATTTCATCCATGAAACAGAGGTTCGAATCCTTTACGGGACGCCATCCTTCGCTCTTTGAGCTACGGATGGCGCGCCTTGGGAGGGTTCGGGATTTTCGAACCTCTGTTCTCCGAGACAGGTTCGACGTAGCGAGCCCGCGAGCGCAGAAGGGCGACGCGCAGCGTCGGGACGAAGTCCTGAGCGTTAGCGAACCAATCCTTTACGGCGCTAGCCCTGCGAAGCCCGGAGGGCGGAGAAGGGGGCACCATCTAAGGCGGGGTTGTTTATCGAAAAGTCGGATCAACCTCATTTTGTCTGGGGGGTCTATCGAAATGAAGTCAGCTTACGGGGTTATTTCCGACTCGTATTGTGTAGGCTTTATTGTTGGCTGGCTGGATGCGATACGTTTGTCTTTCCCTCCTGGTTTTAAGTTCCCTGTTTCTTAAAGGCTGCGGTGGTGGATCGAAATCTGAGCCTATACCCAATTTGGTAGAACCATTCTTGGTAGAGTTTCAGGACGGCTGGTCGGCTTTGGAGACCGGTGATGGCCATGAGTGGCATTGGGGTGGGGCACGTAATTCGATCGCTCTGAGCAATGAGTTGCCGGAGGCTCAGGTTGCTACGATTTCCTACGATGTACTTTCACTTAACGAGCGTTCGTTGCGTGTCTACCAGGATGGCCAGATCTTATTTACAGAGATACTCGACACGAAGGCGTGGGAGCGCAGGCAGTTTAGGATCCGGATGGAGCCGGGGGTTTCGCCTTTGGTGTTTGAAACCGACGAGCCGAGTGTAGTGACGGCCGGTGAAACCCGTGATTTGCGCGTTTGTATCCGCGATTTCAGTATAAGGTTGAGCGAGGAAAACGCTGTGCCGAGCGTGTTTCAGGTGAAGCTACAGTTTGATGATGGTTGGTACGCCGAAGAATTGGATGATTTGCATTCGTGGCGCTGGGCTGAGTCACGTGGATTGTTCCATGTCGTTAACGAGACCGAAGTTGCCAAGACAGTTGCGCTTAGCTTTGGGGTCAGAACAATAGATCGGCGCTTGCTGGAGTTTTTGGCGAATGGGACTTCGCTTTTGTCGGAGGAATTTGTTCCTGGTCAGTGGATACAGTTGCGGCAAAACGTGAACTTGGCTCCAGGAGTTAATCGTTTTGTATTCGAGACACCCTCTGCGGGAACAAAGATGCCAGGTGATGAGCGGACACTCTCATTTTGTATCCAAGATTTGAAAATAGTTCCCGCTCTCTAAGCCGTTTGGGGTTTTCAGTTGAATATGGAGGCTTCATGCCTCGAGATTCGGAGTCGTCAAACCTTTGTCTTCAGCGATTGGGCTGATCGGCTGAGCTTTTGACAAAGACAACTTAGGTCCTGAGGCCAAAAAGAGACTTGAGCCGTATTCCCAATCCCTTGGGAGAATTGTCCTTCTTTCGTATGAGGAAAGTATTGGAAAGTTCGTTGCCTCTTCTGCCGATGTAGTTGTCTTCAATGACTTCGATTGGTCTGCAGTCGGATTCATCTATAATTTCGAAGACCTTACTCTGTGGCAAGTAGTGCATTTCCAGCTCGTCCTCTTCAAAGGGGGGGGATTCGATATAGGTATCAACTTCGAAGGAGTAGGTTCGTTTGTA
>CALDFV010000162.1 GCA_937942145.1 uncultured Opitutaceae bacterium | reverse complement strand
CAGGCTCTTCAGCTACTACGCTATCTGTAGCAACAACTGAAAGTGGCGGAACTTCAGTAAGTATCAATCAAGCGGCATTGGGCAATGCGGTGACAAACGCTACTTCAGCTACCGACTTGGCAGACGTTACACTTGCACAGCTCACAACCGCCATTGAGAACGTCGCGACGCTTCGCGCTCAAAATGGAGCCCAATCAAGTCAGTTGTCATTCGCTTCTGACATGTTGACCGTCAACAAACAGAATCTGGAAGCAGCAAACAGCCGCATCATCGATGTGGACGTTGCTACCGAATCGACTCAGCTGGCTCGCGCCAACGTCCTCGTTCAAGCTGGTTCAGCCATGCTTGGTCAGGCAAACGCTTCGAGCGCTATCGCTCTTCGTTTGCTCGGATAACCGCAAGTCAATTTATTTTCATCAGTGGCTCTTCCAATGGGAGAGCCACTTTTTTTTTGATATTAGGATTCCTTTCAGAAAGAATGCCCAACTGATAACTTCCTGTATGCAGAACGTCCTTCTTCTTTCCTCCGGTAGCGAAGTCACCCTAGCGCGTATCGTTGCACGTTCCTGTAAGAAACGCGGCGTTACGCTCCATGGAATAGACAAGGACGAAAACGTACCCACTTCCCGGTTTGTCGATTCCTTTAAGCCCATTGATTCAATGGATTGGCAATCCAGCCTCTTTCAATACTGTTTGGATGCCAGCATTAGCTTGATCATACCCACGCGCCATGCCGATCTCCTTGGACTGTCCCTGGATATTGAGAAATTTTTGTCTCATGGAATCCAAATCGGAATTTCATCTCACCAAACAGTAGAGACCTGTATTGACAAGATCAGTACGTACAATTTCCTAACGGGAAACGCATTCCCCAGCCCACCCATTTATCCATTGAACCCCGATACCGTTGAATCACTTAATAAAGGCTTTCCCCTTATAGTTAAACCCACTAGAGGTTCGGGAAGCAAAGGCATACGCATTATCAATCATGCTTCTGAGATCTTGCTATCCGAACTGTCTGGAGGCTACATTGCTCAGGAAGTTGCCAAGGGGGATGAATACACAATAAACGTCTACGTCTCGAGGAAGGGCGAGTGTATCTGCGCCATCCCTCACAAGAGAATTATTGTCGAGAACGGTGAATCCGTTCAAGCGATCACCGAGCGTGTACCCATTCTAGAGGAATTAGCGCGATCCATTTCCCAAACCTTGCCGGGAGCATGGGGGCCTCTCAATATCCAAGCTTTCTACGACGCGGAAACGGGTACTGCCCAGATCATTGAAATTAATCCCCGTGTCGGAGGGGGATTCCCGCTTGCCCATCAGGCTAGAGGCGAATTCATGGAGTGGCTCATGGAAGAGGCATTTGAAGATAAACAACTAAGACCCCTTTTCAATTGGACTAGCGGACTTAGAATGATGCGGTACCGCACCGAGATTTTCGATCATCCAGAGTCCTAAGATAGGATTCCGCACTAGAGAAACGAAATAGCATTGTAAAAAAAGAGCGCTTATCGAACACCTGCCTAAACCGATCCTCCAATAAGTCCGATTCGCTAATTGGAGTAGTATAGACTCACATCAAGATGGCTGAAAATACTCAAGAATCTGCTGTTATCGCACCAGAAAACCTTATATCGAGATCCGAAGAGCTTGATCGCTTTGCTTCTTTGCTGCCCCTTGAGGAATTCGGAATGTACGCAACCCGGATCTTAAATCTTTGGGGGGAGAAGCAAGTTGGAAAATCAACTTTCCTGATGGCCCTTCGCGAGTCCAGCTTCATGGAGCGGAAGAAAATTGTCTGGATTTCGCCCAAATACGAGACCTCGATAGACAACCCTCAAGAATTCATATACGCCTGCAGCCAAAAGGTCCGATTTCCAAATAACCCTCAAAGAGAGGAATCCCTCGCTCAAAGACTTGAGGATGCCCAGAAAGGGAAAGTCGACCCAATCCGTTCAGACGACTCGCTCCTGATAACGCGGTCTTCAATTTCCACCAACAAGCAGCCTTACGTAAACGCCGCTGCAGCTGCATCCGTTGGCCGCACCTCTTTTTTGAAAGAGGACATGGATATTTCTGTCGGATTCGGAAACAACCGGGCAGGTAATCAAGCAGAGGCATTTTTAGACGCGCTCCCCCTTCAATCAATGGGGGCAGATCTCATTGTACTCCACCTTTCGGATCCCACTACGGTATCCGGTTCGGTTCGAGACTGGTTCAGAGACTACGTCGTCCCAGCAGCAACGAAAGGTCCCTACCGGCGCAATCTCGTGGTAATCGAAGAATCTTCAGAGCCCTTCTATCTTCAAGGCCCAGAGGAATCATGGGGAGAATGGGATGAATTCGTCGTCGATTTTGAACTACATCCTGCTAGCATTGAATCTGTAATTTCGTTCGCTCATCGCGAAAATCTATCGCAAGAAGATTCTCGATTCGTATTCGTTCGCAGCTTGGGATATCCTGCAACCGCGATGCAGGCTATCAATCGTTTGAAGAGCGATTCTAGGGATGTCTCCTGCCGAGATGCTGCTGAAGCAATAATCTCCCGATTGACCGAAGATGAAAAAGCGAAGCTCGCGATCTGTTCGTTGCCTGACACTATTCATACTGAAGAATTTGACGCAATTGTCGGTCCAGCGAATTCTCGCGAGACAATTCACTGGCTCACCTCCATAAGTAATCTTCCACTACAGGTAATGGAGGAAGGGAAAAGCTATTCACTTCCGGACGAATTTCGACTTAAGGCAATAAGTTCCATAAGCGAAAGTTCTGAATTCAGATCCGCCGAAAGCAGATGGCTTCCTTATGCCCGCCTGCTCAGAAACGTACCAAATTTGTCCGACCGGTCGAAACTCTACTACGTTGCAGGATTGAAATGGATTGATGGCGATCGATACAAAGATCTTTTTGAAGAAAGAGCTGAAGATGTATCCAATTTTATTGAGGCAAACGACAACCTTTTTGCGAGACGGAAAAAATATGCCCATACCTCCCAACGAATCCAAAGTGACCTCTTGGCGACGGCAAAAAACCTCAGACACAGGGGTGTTGAGGTTATCAAACCCCGAGTTGAGTTAATCTGGAAGCAGCGTCAGGAATGGCTCGGTGAAAGGATTGAGGACCTGGAGAAATCGTTGAAGTTAGTGCAAGAACGCTTGCAGGATCTTCAAACAAGGTACTCCCAGGTTAGTATTTTGCTGAAACGATTTCAGGCTAATGGAACACCCGTTCCCAGCACGCCCGCCAAGGGTCTCGAGAAAGGGAAAAACGGTATCTATATGAGCTTGCTCATATCGTTTTCCTGTATCGCAGCGATATACGGGGCCTCCCAAGGGTCACCTCTCAACGTTGTTGGATTTCTGGGAGCCTTTGCATCTATCGTGGTCTCTCTTTTCCTCATCCCTGGATGGAAACTGCAACGAGCTGCGAAAGAATCGGTCAAACGATCAAAGATTAAGAATTCTCCGGAATACCTACGCAAAGAAAACGCTGATCTCATCCAACAGATCCAGGAGAATGAGTCAGCATGCGACGAGTTAAGGCGTGAAATCACGATCGCCAAGGAAGACTTGAATTTTGAATACGTATAGATCCCTAATCTAGAGTGATTCTAAGCACCGAGGTTTCCGCCCCTCGCGCAACGAGCATGACAAAGTCGTTTTTGCTGTCGTTGGATTCCAATTCTTCCATGATCGAGACAGCTTGATCGAAGTCACGAATCGCCACTCCATCAATCTCCTTTATCAAATCCCCGTTTTGTGATCCACCGGTGTGGGCATTGCTGTTAGGTTTAACGAAGCTGACGATCACTCCTGGGATTTCGTCTAGTTCAAGATCTAGCTTCAAGGAAACGTTATCGTAGACAACAAACTCGCGAATCGTTAATCCTGTGTCTTCAAAATACTTCCTGTCAGCTTGCCGTACAGGCTTGGGGGACTGTTCTAGCGCCACTTCGATTTCCATTAGTTTTCCACCTCGTGAAATACCAAGCAACATTGAATCTCCAATCGTCTTCCCAGCGATTTGCTGCTCGAAATCCGCTACAACAACTCGACGGGGCGTGTAGCGTTTGAGTGGTTTTCCATCCACCGAAAGCACCATGTCTCGCTCCACTAATCCGGCCTTCGCAGCCGGGCTTCCTTTTAGAATCTGACTAATTGAAATTGCTGCCTGGTCCCCAAGCCCCATCAGTTCTGCAACCTCATCATCTATCGTTTGCAATCCGACTACACCGAGCCAGGTCATGTCATTGATATCCGGTGATTCAGGAATGTTTCCGAGAGATTTGACTAATTCCGAAGCCACATAGAAAGCCGTAGTCTGGTCCGGTTTACGGAGGTAGGCTTGATACCGACGCCCCTCGATTGTCAAATATCGCTCCATATTCAAGGCGCTGCTTCCCCAACCCGCAAGTGATCCATCGTTGGCAAACAACAAAGAGCCTGGGCTAGTAATTTCGCTAGTAGCAAATCCAACCGTTTCTGGAAGCTTTTGGATGGTTGAAACCTCAGCTCTCATAAAATAGGGAGCGAAGTCCATATCCTTCATCGCTACTCCAATTCCCCACAATGGCTGGCCCGTTTTGAGTTCTACGAGTGGATAGTCCGTGATGGGCTTAAGTTTGTCGCGAATTGCTTCTTCCGCCTGAACGTAATGCCAGCCATGCTCCCGGTCGCTACCTAAATAAGTCGCATCATGGGAGTCAGACTCGCCTAAACGGTAGACTTTAAATTCCTTTAGCTTATCGACCGGGACCCAACTCGGTACCGCAGAAGCCGATAGCTGAATCACTCCATTGGAATCAATTACGATCCCGTTAACACTGGTAGGCCTTCGGTCAATTTCGGTTTCAACAAAAAACTCAACCACCAGAATTGAGGCCGACCGTTCATCAAAAAGTTCGTCCACGGCGGGAGCACTGAAACTTTTCGAGATGCACAGGCTGACATATCCCCAAGCCACGATCCTCTGAATAATACGTTTTGTCATAAAAAAACTCCTACGGTTTGATCACTTTGTAAGACACCGTACGGTTTCTTTGCGTCTCCATCAGAAGCGCATCCGGATTCGAATCAAAGTTTTCGTAAATCTCCTTCAATTCCTCCAGTCCTACCAGTTCTGATTGATTTACCTTCGAGATCACATCCCCTCTCCGCAATCCCGCTTTTTCTGCGGGAAAGGCAGATTGTGTCCCTATAACGACTACCCCATCGTCTGACTCAAGTTGCAATTCCCGGGCAAAGGTTCTCGAAACCTCGCGAACCGTTAGACCCCATTTTTCGAAAGCCCATTCCTCACCTACTCGGCTCTCCAGTCTCTCCGTCTCCACACTCAGTGAAAGCGTACTATCTCCTCTTTTCAATTCGAAGGTCAGCGTCGATCCAATCGGATAACTGGCAATCAAATTGCGAATCGGAGGGATCTGTTCCGGAAATCGCCCATCGAGTTTTCTTCCATCGATGGACAGTACGATGTCACTAGCCCGAATTCCCGCCAACGCCGCGGGAGATCCAGGATCGACACTGTTAATCAACATTCCTTGATTCGCTTCCAAAGAATAAAACCCTTCCATATCCTGTAAGAAACCGGGCGAGAGTCCGATGTAACTGCGTTCAACTTCGCCTTGTTCTTCCAATGCCTCCATCACCTGGCGGGCCGTCTTTTCAGGAATGGCAAAGCCAAGATTGTCAGCACCCAAGTACGTTCGTGTGTTTATTCCCACTACACGACCGGCAGAATCGACGAGGGGACCACCACTATTACCCGGATTGATGGCCGCGTCCGTTTGCAGCCAGGTGTTGAAAAATCCTGTCTCATAGCCCCGAATCCCGGATAGATCGTGGTAGTAGCGTTCCTTGTTGGAAATAATTCCTTTGGTCACGGTTCTCGACAATCCATGGGGGGTACCCACCGCATAAACCGTTTGACCAGGTTTCAGGCTGTCGGACCGACCAAACCGAGCAACCGAAAACCCGAGTTTACGTTCCTCAATATCTCGCATATCCAGTCGCAACAGGGCCAAGTCGGTCCAGTGGTCCCAGCCGAGCAATTCCGCCCTTACTCGCTCCAAGCTGGCCAGCGTCACCCAAATATCAACCGCCTGAGGACTAACCACATGAGCGTTCGTCATCACCAGTCCATCCCTAGACATGATGACTCCCGAACCCACTCCCGAGACCAATCGCGCTGAGCCACCTGCGAAAGTGGTTTCACGAACATCGATTCGAACCACCGCTTGCAAGAGACGATCAAACGAGCTTCCTGCACGGGCAAACGACGAATCTAAGGAGAGAGAAATCACAAGGAATCCTAGACCCACAATGAGTTTACCTTTTTTAAGCATGATTGACGGGGGTAGCATTTTCACCAACATATCGTCCTTTTTCCAAGAAAATGGCCTCAAACAGCCCAGAATACAACTTTTCCGAAATCGAATCTACCTGGCAGAAATACTGGGAAGACCGCAAGACCTTTGCGACGTCAAGCAAGACAGATAAGGAGAAGTACTACGTCCTTTCCATGTTTCCCTACCCATCTGGGACCGGACTTCATATCGGTCATCCTCTCGGATACACCGGTGCGGATATCCTCGCGCGCTACCAACGGGCCCGAGGGAAAAACGTTCTCCATCCAATCGGCTGGGACGCATTTGGTCTGCCAACCGAGCAATACGCCATTAAAACCGGCCGCCATCCGCGCCAGACTTCAATTGAGCGAATCGCTCATTTTCGAAATCAGCTCAGATCGGTTGGATTTTCCTACGACTACGACCGTGAAGTAGATACAACGGATCCAAACTACTATCGTTGGACCCAGTTCATTTTCCTGCAGCTCTTTAAACGTGGTCTCGCCTACGTGGACAAACGCCCGGTCTGGTGGTGCGAGGAACTGAAAACGGTTCTCGCAAATGAAGAAGTCATCGACGGCAAGTCAGAGCGGGGCAACCATCCAGTAGTCCGACGCAGCCTTCGCCAATGGGTCCTTCGAATTACCGCCTACGCCGAACGGCTTTTAGAAGATCTCAAAGACATTGACTGGCCAGAATCCACTAAAAAAATGCAACAGGAGTGGATCGGCAAGTCCGTCGGCGCCACAGCTCGTTTCGCTCTCGACGGTTTTGACGAGACTATTGAAATTTACACCACTCGGCCTGACACGCTTTTGGGAGCCACCTACATGGTACTGTCCCCAGAACATCCCCTCGTGCCAAAAATTACTTCTGAAGACAATCGTGACGCGGTCTCGAAGTACATTGAATCTGCCGCTGCGAAAAGCGATTTGGAACGGACGGATCTCGCCAAGGAAAAAACCGGGGTTTTTACGGGCTCCTACGCCCTTCATCCGCTGACCGGTGACAAAATCCCAGTCTGGATAGCCGACTACGTCCTTATTAGCTACGGTACGGGCGCCATCATGGCAGTTCCTGCCCACGATACTCGAGACTTCGAGTTCGCCGAGCAATTCAATCTTCCTATCGTGCAAGTGATCAAAGGAGATGGCACCGAGTCCCTCCCCTACATCGGCGATGGTACCCTCATCAATTCAGATGAATACGATGATCTTTCCTGGCAGGAGGCAAAAAAGAAAATTACGGCCAAGCTAAAGGAAGCGGGTACCGGAGAAGAGAGCACACAGTACAAGCTGCGCGACTGGCTCTTTTCTAGACAGCGATACTGGGGCGAGCCTTTCCCGGTCGCTTGGGTTTCTAGAGAGGACTATGACAAAGCCGTTGAAAGTGGAGATCTTGCGGATTGGCTCCCCGAAGAGCCGGTTGCCTACACCGATGAGTCCGGCACGCTTCACGCGCTTCCCGTACCACCAAAGTCACTTCCTCTCGAACTCCCAAATGTCGAGTCCTACGAACCGGCAGGCACAGGCGAAAGCCCACTAAAAAAGGCCGATGACTGGATGGAAATCTGGTATCAATTTGAAACAGGCGAATTCCTTCCCGCACGCCAAGAAAAACCGGAGGGAGAAAAATGGATACGTGCCTCGCGAGAAACCAATACGATGCCGCAATGGGCCGGATCTTGCTGGTATTATCTTCGCTACATGGATCCGAAGAATTCCACCCAGCTCGCATCAAAGGAGGCCCTGGAATACTGGAAAACTCCCGATATGTATATCGGTGGATCAGAGCATGCCGTTCTACACCTACTGTATTCACGTTTTTGGCATAAAGTGCTGTTCGATGAAGGGCTCGTTCCCACCAAAGAGCCTTTCTCCCATCTCTTCCACCAGGGAATGCTTCTGGGTGAAGACGGGAAAAAAATATCCAAAAGCGCTGGCAATGGCATCGATCCCGTCGAAGTCGTCAATCAGTACGGAGCGGATACGCTACGTCTCTACTTGATGTTTCTGGGCCCTCTAGAAGCGCGTAAGCCTTGGAATTCAAAGGGGATTGGGGGCGTTAGCCGTTTTCTTAACAAAGCCTGGAGAGAGATTGTTGGGAGAGATGGCAATTTGAGCCCAAAGATCAGAGACGACCATCAGGAAAGCGAAGAAACCGAAATCCTCCTCAACCAGACCATAGAAAAAGTCAGCCAGGACTTGGACAAACTCAGTTTCAATACGGCCATTTCCCAATTGATGATCCTTGTCAATCATCTGCATGCGTCGGATGCCTTTCGCCTAACGACCGCCAAAAAATTCGTCCAACTTCTAGCTCCGATGGCTCCACATATCAGTGAAGAATTATGGAGTCGGTTGGGAGAGTCGCATTCAGTCGCCTGGGGTCCTTGGCCCGATGTTGACAACTCAAAACTGGTAAGTGACGACGTGAAGATCGTTTTTCAGGTCAATGGCAAGTTTCGCGGACAATCACTGATACCTAAATCCTCAACCGAAGAAGACGTTCTCGCGCTCGCAAAGAAGGAGCCTCGGGTAATCGCTCAGATTGAAGGGAAAACCATTCGGAAGGTTGTTTTCGTACCGGGCAAAATTCTCAACATAGTAGCGAACTAACCACGCAATGGGACTATTGCGTCCTATTAATCCAAATGCTTTCCCATTTTCTTCCTAGCGACTTCGATTCTACCAAACCGGTTGGCTTAATAGCGGGACGGGGCAGCTATCCAAAACTCGTTGCGGACCGCGCTAAGGAGCTGGGAGTGCCTATGAGGCTGATCGCATTTGAGAATGAAGCCACCAATGCGCTTTTTGATTCTTTCCCGGAGGAGCACAGAGCTCGAATCAACGTAGGCCAGGTAGGCAAGTGGTTGAAAGCCTTGCGCAAGTTCGACTGCCAGTACTCGATAGCTGCAGGCCAAGTAAAACCGGGTAAGTTGTTTCACGGTCTTAAACCGGATTTCAAAGCAGCCGCGCTTTTAGTGAAGTTGAAACGCAAGAACGCAGATACTATCTTTGGCGCCATTGCTGAAGAGCTTGCCCAGAATGGCCAGACGGCGTTGGATGCTCGAGCATTTCTCGACCAAGACATGGCCAGCGAAGGCCTGATGACGAGGCGCTCCGAGAAAATTGAGGATACCTACCTGCAACATGGTATTGAAATAGCCTCTGAAATGGCCCGTCTCGACGTGGGTCAAAGCGTGGTTGTTCGAAAAGGAACGGTGATCGCTGTGGAGGCCTTCGAAGGAACCGACCCCATGATAAAACGGGCCGGCACTTTTAAGACAGACCAGCTCATTTTGGTAAAAACCGTTAAGCCCCAACAGGACTATCGATTCGATGTGCCGGTTTTCGGCTCACGTACACTCGATACGATGAAAGAAGCCGGCATAAACACCGCTCTCCTTAAGGCCAATAGCGTAATCATTCTCGACCAAAAAAAGATCATTTCCCAAGCAGAGGCCGCTAAAATCCAACTTATCGGGTTTTAATCGGCTAACGGAAGTTCCTTTTCCGTACTTTCGCTTAATAAAGCAGGAATTTGGGCCGATTGCCCAATTGGATTGTACTATCGAGGCTGAACCGCCAAAATCTGCTCCAATTCCACAAATTATGAGTTCAAGCGTCGTACCTGTTTCCGTAAAAGGGGTTATGCCCACTGTCAACGGATGTGCTGTTTTCCTCGGAAACGATGAGAAAGCGTATGTCATTTACGTTGATCATAGTGTTGGGAACGCGATTTCAATGGCTCTGAATGGCGTGAAAAAAGAGCGCCCGCTAACGCATGATCTCATGAGCAGCATGCTCGTCGGTCTTGAAGCGAAAATCACGAGAATTATCATTAACGACGTACAGGAGAGCACGTTCTTTGCCCGTATTTTCGTCGAAATGGAAAACGAAGTCGCGAAGAAAATACTCGAACTAGATGCCCGTCCGAGTGATTCGATCGTGCTTTCCTTGCAAAACAACGTGCCGATCTTCACCGCCGAAGACGTTTTCAATTCTGTGGATGACATGAGCCCGATTCTTGAGCGCGTGCTCAAGGAGCAGGGAGAAGAAAACAAGGACTGAGGTCCCCCCTTTCTTAGCCGATACGCCGGGTCTCGGTGCAGTAGAGACAAACTCGAACACCGGGATAACTCGAAGAAGCTTGATCGCTCGATGATTTAGCATCTTTTTCCGCAAAGAGCATGCAACCGGATTTGAAAAGAGCGTTACCGGAAACGATCGTGTCTGGTCAGCCGATCACCGCCCTCGCTCCCATGCAGGATGTCACGACGCTGCCCTTTATGTCCGTGATCTCTGAGATTGGTAGTCCGGACTACTTTTTCACCGAGTACTTCCGCGTTCACGTTCAATCCAACCTGGAAAAGCACATTCTCGAATCGATTACAGGAAACCGCACCGGACGTCCGGTTTTCGCCCAAATGATCGGTGAGCATATTGAACATCTGAAACGAACAACAAAAGATCTGCTCAAACACAATGTGGCGGGTATCGACCTAAATATGGGATGCCCTGCCCCAACCGTTTACAAAAAAAAATGCGGTGGTGGGTTGCTGAAGGAACCCGAAAAGGTAGACCGGATTCTTGGATCTCTCCGCGATGCGATCCCTGGATTGTTTACCGTAAAAATGCGTATCGGCTTTGAAGATACACAAAACTTTGAAGCTATACTGAATTTAATTAACAAGCACGAGATCGATCTTCTTAGCGTCCACGGTCGCACGGTCAAAGAGAAGTATAGAAGCCAGGTTCACTATGACTCTATCAAAACTGCCGTTGAAATCTGTGATTGCCCTGTTCTCGCTAATGGCGACGTTTCTTCCGCGCTAAGGTCCAGAGAAATCCTAAACTACACGGGAGCCGCTGGAGTTATGATCGGTCGTCACGCGATCCGGAATCCATGGATCTTCAGCCAGATTCGCGAGTATGAATCTACCGGGCGGATCCGCCGCATCCCCTTGCAAGAGGTCTTTCAATACGTGCGCTCGCTCTACGATACATTGAAAAAACCTTGGATCACCGATAAAGCTCACGTCAATAAGATGAAAAAGTTTCTCAATTTTATTGGACAAGGAGTAGATCCAGATGGCCAGTTCATCTACCAGGCCAGACGAGCGCAAAGCGAACGGGAACTGTTTGAAATCTCCGATCGGTTTATGCTATCCGGTTCAGAACGCTACTTTGCCGACGAGCCCTACGAAGGCCTAGTGGCACGCCCAAATTGCGAGTAAAACTCGATTCGATTAGGATGACTCCAAACCAAGTGCCTTCCGGCCCGCGTCCGAAATCATTTGCGGGCTCCAAACAGGATCCCAAACAATCTGAACATCCGCGTTTTCCACTTCGTCTAGTTGCTCGACGCGATTTTTGGCATCCTGTGCAATCGTAGGTCCCATACCACAGCCTTGAGCGGTCAGCGTCATCTTGATTGAGACGTCCCTTTTCCCCCCTTCCAGCTGGTCAATCCGCAGGTCGTAAACCAAACCCAAGTCTACAATGTTGACAGGTATTTCAGGATCAAAACATTGCCGCAAAGCCGCCCAAACGGATTCTTCCGAAAACTCACCTTGACCCGAGGCTTGAGCAGATACTCCGGTTTCACCGAGGTCCACTTCTTCAAGCGCATCGATATCCAAATTAGATATCCGATAGAGCCTTTGCCCGACGCGCACAGTTACATTCCCTCCCAACGTCTGGGTGATGTACACCGGTGTATCCTTCTCTAAGGTTATTGCAGTTCCCTCAGGAATAATCGTTGCGCTGCAATCTCTAACTAGCCTCGTTTCCATACTCTAATTTTTCCTAGTTCGCCTCCATGTTGTAAGGGAGAATCGCATACACTCCTTTGGGATCATTCCACTTTGCAATCGAACTAATTTCATCCAGAACCGACTCAAATTTCTCAATTGCGGGGTTAGACTGGCGAATCGAAGCGCTACCCGTCAAATTTCTCATTAGTTCCTCGAGGAAATCAGTGGGCTTAGGGTAATCTTTGACCGGAGCGCCCTCAGTCATATCCGCCATCTTCGCCGCGTGAGCAATGGCTTTTTCCAGCCCACCTAACTCATCCACTAGCCCTAATTCAAGCGCGTCTGCCCCTGACCAAACTCTACCTTCCGCTATCTTCTCGATTTTAGCCAATGGCTGATTTCGACCTTCGGCGACCTTGCGAAGAAAATCCGAGTAAACCTCGTCCACCTCTCTTTGGATAATCGCCATTTCTTCGGGTGACTTGGGACGTGATATGGACAACGCATCAGCAAACTTTCCCGTCTTAACGACATCAAACGTAAATCCATGGCGATTCGCGATCTCCTTAATATTCATAAACATGCCGATAACCCCAATTGAACCCGTTATCGTGTTGGGTTCCGCATAAATTTTATCCGCATAGGTCGATATCCAATACCCGCCTGATGCCGCAACCGTTCCCATGGAAACTACCACCGGTATTTTGCGGTTCGCTAGGCGAATCTCGTGCTGTATTTCCTCGCTCGCCAATGCGGATCCACCGGGACTGTTTACCCGCAGAACGATAGCCTTAACTTTCTCGTCTTGGCGAAGCTCTCTAATTTCCCTAGCGAGTTTGGTGCCACCGACTTGGCCAACATTTCCTTCACCCATAACAATGGCGCCTTCGGCATAAACAATTGCAATGTGGTCCCCACTAACGGTTTCGCGTGATGCCAGAATGTAGTCGGAAAGAGATGCAGACTTGTATTCCAATTTTTCAGATTCATCGTCCGAGACCTCTTTAAGTGTTCTGATCACCGAATCTGCAAATCCCAGTTCGTCAACGATTCCTGCCTCGAGCGCATCTTTTGCAGTGAGTAGTCCCTTTTGATCCACCAGAGCCTGAAACTGGGCGGGGGACATTTCGGCTCTTTCAGACAACGCCTCTACGTACTCGTCCCAGAGATCCTCTAACAATGCCTCCGTTTGCTCCCTCGCCGGTGCACTCATTTTTTCCATGACAAAACTTTCCGCCGCCGACTTGAACTCTCCTGCCTTAGTAACCTGAACTCCGATACCGTACTTTTTAAAGAACCCGGCAAAGAAAATTGGCTCCGAAGCCATTCCCACATTCATAATAAGCCCTTCAGGATTCAAAATTATCTTATCCGCCGTCGACGCAAGGTAGAGATCCTTGTCTGTTGGATACACAAGATGCGCGATGACCGGCTTTCCAGAAATTTCTTTAAAATCAAGAATTGCTTCCCGTACTTCCTTGAGTGCGGCAAAACCGGAGCCGTAATTGCTCGATTTCAAGGAACCTCGAAGGTAAAGCGCTTTTATACGCATATCATCCGCCGCGTTATCCAGTGCTCTCAAAATATCTCGTAATGCATAGTTTTGAGGTCCCACATTTCCTAACGCCTCATTTATAAGCTGTTCCTGAGTAAACGAAACGGGTGAATCCTGAATATTGGCGTCCATATCGAAAACCAATACGCTTCCCTTCTTAACCACCGGCTCTGGAGCTGACATGCTGGAAAGCGCCCCTGCAAATAAAATGATTAACATGAAACCCCCGAAAAACACAAACGCTATGGCCAGCGCGGAGGCGAAAAACATCTTCAGAAATTCCTTCATAACGTGTATCTAATCTCGTCAAAACACACACATTAGCAATTCCTGCAGCAACGTAAATTTGCAGCCAAGCACTATAGACCGAATTTTTACGAAATCTTCTGAGTTTTCCCTAATCAGCTATGAGTATCGCCACTCAACAGGAACGACCCCCTTCAGACTGAGGTTCCAACACCGCAGTACCAGGAAGGCTAGGGAGAGCTGGCTCTAGAACTCCTTTTGCTTTGGGCCAGGCTATCAACGCCTCGGCGATCATCCAAATTTCAAGCGCCATGGTCGCCAAACCAATAAAAACCAAATGCCATTGCTGCAATGCCAGCCAGCCATTGGGTTTAAACAGTTCAATACCCATAGCAATTCCAGGAAGCAGCAACATGAAGACGGTTGGAATCGCGACGAAGAAAACCGGCAAATTACGACGCCACATCCAAAATGTAATGACGAGAAAGGCGAGCCCGCCGAGCAACTGATTGGTCGCTCCGAAAAGCGGCCAGAGGATGAGCCCTCCCTTCCCCGCTGAATCCCATCCCCAAGGGGAACCGGGCAACGGGATAGCAGCTATAAAACCTGCCGTGAGAATTGCGAAAATAGTCGCCCCATGCTTGCCCGTAAGCCATCCGACAGGATTCCAACCACCTGGTTGGCTCGCTTCACCTTCCTGTTCGTAGGACTTAGGGGAAAAAGTAGAGGCTAGCTCCTGGATCACGTAGCGTTGGAGGCGACACGCAGTGTCAAGTGTCGTCGCGGCAAAAGACGCTACGAAAACGCTCATGAGAGCGATCGCAAACGATGCCGGCAATCCCATCGCCCGCAGGAAATTCGCCGACCCTTCGATAAAGGCTCCAATTTTGGCTCCAAGACCCTGCGCGGTGGACCAAGAAGCATAACGAGCTTCATACGCGGCGTCGCCAACCAATATTCCCCCGTCGATAGACGCCGCCCCTAGGCCAATCCCGGCAACACACGCCAGAATAACGAGTGTCGCGAGGAACCCTTCCGTAAGCATGGAACCATAACCTACAAACTGGGCATCCGTCTCAGATTTGATTTGCTTGGAAGATGTACCCGAAGAAACAAGACAGTGAAATCCGCTCACGGCTCCACAAGCGATCGTAATAAAGAGAAACGGAAATATCCACGGAGCGCCTTCCGGAGCCCAACGAAATGCCGGCGCCACAATTTCCAGGCTGACTCTACCCGTTCCGTCTGAAACGGGAGCGCCTCCCACTATGGCTGCAACCGCAAGTCCGACCACGACTAGGGCCAGAGCGGAGAGCAGCTGTAGCGAGTTGATAAAGTCGCGAGGCTGCAGTAAGATCCAAACCGGTAAAACTGAAGCTACATAGGAATAAATCAGGAGTACAAGAACCCAACCAAAAAGGCTTAATCCATCATTCAGCACTCCCGGTTCGCCTCCTAGGCTGTAATTTACCGCATGGAAGATTCCCCAGTCACCAAATATGATTGAAAGATACATTATCGCTAGGGCGATAATGGAGGGAATGAGAATATTGACCCCCTTGCGATGCAGGGATGCTCCAATAAAAATGGCGATCGGGATTTGCACCAAACACGGAAAAATCGAAGATGGATACAAATCAAACACATTGGCGATGACGAGTCCGAAGATCGCCAGCACAATAGTCAGCGCCATAAAGAGAATGGAAAGAAACAGTAAGCGGGTTCGCTTTGTGAGAATACGTCCTGCAATATCCCCTACAGTTTGGCCTCGATTTCGCATGGAAACAACGAGGCTGCCAAAGTCGTGGACCGCGCCAATCAATATCGAGCCGAAAAGAACCCATAAAAGTGCAGGGACCCAACCCCAGATGACCGCTAAGGCAGGTCCAACAATAGGCCCCGTCCCGGCAATGGATGTGAAGTGGTGACCAAAGATGATTCCTTTGCTTGTCGGAACATAGTCTTTGTTGTCATTCAACGCAACGCTGGGAACCGTCGCCTTCGCGTCCAGTTTGAATATTTTGCCGGCGAGCCATTTACCATAGGTGTTGTAGGCAACGACATAAAGTACACCGGCGGCCAAAGCGATAAGAAGAGTCTGCATGGGTTATATAGGGAAAACTTTAGACGAAGAAACCCCCACATCGAAGGGCTACCATCGTATTAGAGCAACACTATTGTCGCAACTGCGTTTTCTTCAATTCGCTTAGAATGAATCAATTGCCTTTATTCTAGAACTTCGGTACCCATCTTGCTGAGCACAGGGCAACCAGCGCATTTCTCTTTGCGCAATCGCATCTGATCGTATAGGGAATCGATTCACCAACCGTCCTATGACTGAATTTTCAAAAAGCGAACTCCTCACCACCAACCGGAAAGCCTTGTCGGTAAATTTAGATGACTCCAAGTATGGCACATTCGCCGAAATTGGAGCCGGCCAGGAAACGGCTCGCAACTTTTTCCAAGCAGGAGGCGCCGCCAGAACGATCGCGAAAACCATTTCGGCGTACGACATGACCTTTAGCGACCAGATTTACGGGAAGTCCAAACGCTACGTTTCCCGCGATCGGCTCATCACAATGCTTGAGACAGAGTATAATCTACTCGAACAAAGACTGGGAAAAGCCGACCCGGAAAGGACGTTTTTCTCATTCGCCAATACCGTTAAAACCAGACCCTACCAAGGCCCGAACGACGCTCATGGCTGGATCGGCATCCAATTCCAAGCCAACTCCATCGATCCGCCGAGCAAGATATTCCTGCATGCCCGCATGTGGGACGAATCCAATCTAGAGCAGCAACACGCGGTTGGAATACTAGGCACCAATCTGATCTATGGAGCATTCTATCTGCGCCATCAGCCGGAAGAACTAATCGAGTCACTGCTGGACAACCTCTCGCCCAATCGAATCGAAGTAGATCTCATAAAATTTGATGGTCCTGAATTCGCCGCGATCGACAACCGAATCATGAACCTTCACCTGGTGAGGAAGGGACTTACGCAAGCGGTCATGTTCTCACCCGAAGGAAAAGTCGAACTCGCCTCCAATGCCCTCTACAAAAAGGCGGTGCTCGTAGAACGGGGCAGTTTTCGACCCGTTACAAAAGTCAACATCGACATGCTCAAATGCGCCGGGGCCCAGTTCATTCAAGAGCCCAGCCTGGTGGAAAAAGAGATCATTGTGATGGCGGAAATCACCATGAACAATCTACAAGCTAGCGGCCAAATTGATTACGAGGACTTCCTCCATCGTATCGACTCTCTCGGGACAACCGGCAACTACACCCTCATTTCCAACTACTTTGAATTCTACCGGCTCAGCCAGTATTTTCGGCGTTACACCAAGGAGATGATCGGAATCGCCATGGGCATCAACAACCTGCTCGAAGTCTTTAACGAGAAATACTACACTCACCTTCCTGGAGGAATTCTCGAGGGATTCGGCCGCCTGCTTCGAAACTCAGTTAAACTGTACATCTACCCGATGAAGCAGAACGCATACCGGCACTATCTGGAAACACAGTCCAACGGCGGCGAAACGACCCCTAGCACGACTCCCCCACCTAGCAAAGGAATTGCGGACGAACTCGTCATCAATTGCGAAAACCTTCGAATCGATAACCGGTTGTCTCACCTCTACCAGCACTTGCTGCAAAACGGTTATATCGAACATATCAGAGGTATCGACGAGTCGCTTATGGATATATTCTCCCGGGACATTCTCGATCGAATTGCCAGTCGCGACAAATCCTGGGAGGACATGGTGCCCGAAAAAACCGCCGCTTTCATTAAAGAGAATCAGTTATTTGGCTACGAATCCCGATCAAGCAACGCATTCGCCGAGGCAATGTAAACAGGGCGCGAAAGATTCGCCTAAGCCCATTGAGATGCTTGGCTTTTTCACTCGGGGGAATAGGGTCCCCAAATATAGATGAGCGACGCGACTAACTTGGTAGGGACGAGGCGGATCGAAAAGCCGAAACTCAAGGATCTTGCGATTCAATTAGGAGTCGTCCAGCGAGAGGCAAAAGAGCTCGGCATTCCAGCACTCGTTCTAATCGAAGGGCTAGATGCCTCAGAAAAAGGCGCTCTTTTAAACCAAATTCTACTGGAAATGGACTCCAGAGCCTACGAGGTCTATTCGACCCATGCCAGTCACATTGAACCACGGGCCTATCCCTTGCTTTGGCGGTTTTGGAACCATACTCCTCCTCGAGGAAGAATACAGTTCTATGATCGAGGACCCTACTACCTAGTTCTAGACGCATGGGCAGAGCAGGCGATACGCGAGAAGGATCTCGGAAAATACTGGAGCCACATACGCAATTTTGAGAGGCAGTTAAACGACGCCGGGGTCGCAATCACAAAGATTTTTCTCACCGTTCCCAAAAAAGAGCAGGCCAGGCGATTCAAGAAACTTGAGTCAAACCCCAAGACGGCTTGGCGAGTTAGTTCCAAAGACTGGAAACGGCACAAGCAATACAAGCCGTATATGGAACAGGTTTCAGAAATGGTCAAAGCGACTGGCTCCCCCTTCGCTTGCTGGGAAGTTATCGACACCAAGGATACTCGAGGCGCTGCGGTCAAAATTTATCAGACGATTATAGCAAAGTTAGAGTCCGCGATTGAGCAGAAGAAAAAAGAAGCTCAAAAAACAACCGAAACCCATTGGATTCCTTACAATGGGAAGAGCTATTTATCGGAAGCGAAGTTCACACAGCCGATGGAGCGAAGCAAGTACAAGCAGGAATTGAAGCTTCGCCAACAAACAATCGATGACTTGGTTCACGAAATATACTCGAAGCAAATCCCCGTGGTCCTAGTTTACTGCGGTTGGGACGCAGCGGGTAAAGGAGGCTGCATCAAGCGACTAGTCCAGGGAATTGACCCAAGATCCTATCACGTGACACCCGTTGGAGCCCCTACTTCAGACGAACTAGATCATCACTACCTTTGGCGATTCTGGGAACGTATGCCTCGTAGAGGTCGCTTGGAAATATTCGATCGTTCCTGGTACGGACGGGTTTTGGTCGAGCGGGTCGAAAAACTCTGTTCCAACGAAGAATGGCAAAGAGCCTATGGTGAAATCAACGAAATGGAGTCCCATTTGAGTGACTACGGCACCGTAATCATAAAGTTCTGGCTTCATATCGACGCGGAAACCCAATTCGAGCGCTTTGAGGCACGGCAAGAGAACCCCCTCAAGCAGTGGAAGATCACCGACGAAGATTGGCGTAATAGGGAAAAATGGGACCTTTATGAAGAAGCCATCAACGAGATGATTTCAAAGACCGACAAACCACACGCCCCTTGGACAGTCGTGAACTCGGTTTGTAAAATGCGTGCCCGCATCCAGACGCTCGATACCATTATCGGTCGATTGGAAAATGCGATAATCAATACCAAAATCCCCCCGCTATAGTCGCCAAATCTATTCGGTGATCTCCCTTTTTCCCAAGCCTCACTTGAAGCGAGCGTGATCTTTAAATACCGGTTCTAAAGTCTGGGACAACTGAGATTGAAACGACTGAAGTTCCTCATACCGAGACACAGCGGACTCATCCGGATCCAAGCGGGTCGATTCATCGAGCGAGGTGGCCCCTTCCACGACGGACTCGATCGTTGTTTCCGAATCGCGATTTCGAAGTACGCACCAGACTGACTGCAACGCCCCTCCCAGCGCCGCGCCTTCATCCTCCTCCATACAAACCACAGTCACGCCGAAAACGTCGGCGATTACGCGTCTCCAGGCAGCACTACGCGAGCCACCTCCCGTAAGTCGAACTTCATTCGTAGTCACCCCTAACTCTCTTAGTCGCTTCAAGCCGAAATTCATCCCCATTGTAACCCCCTCTATCGCCGCTCGAATCATATAGTCGGGATTCAGAGTATTGCGGTTCATTCCCATCATTACACCCGATCCGCTAGGAATCGACGGAGTGCGCTCTCCTTCTAGATAGGGAAGCAACACCAACCCCCCTGACCCTATCGGCACCCGACTAATGGAGTCGCTCAAAGCATCGTGGTCTTTTTGAAAGAGCGTTCTAAACTGCTCGGATACTGTAGTGACATTCATGGTGCACATCAGTGGCAGATATCCTCCTGTAGAATCGCAAAACGCAGCGATTTCCCCTCTCGGATCCAAAACTGGTTTTTCATTGTATGCGTAGATTGTCCCACTCGTTCCAAAACTAGCAGTCGCTACCCCCGGAAGCACGTTGCCCGTCCCAATCGCTCCCATCATATTGTCACCCCCTCCCGCACTGACCATGACACGTTGAGACAGGCCATACTTCTCGGAGATTTCGGGACGCAGATTCCCACAAGGTTCGCTACTGGAAGACAAGGCAGGCAGGTAGTCTTCAACACACGGGTCAATCGCCTCAATCACCTCTCTACTCCATGATCGGGTCCGGATATCCATGACAGCTGTTCCCGATGCATCCCCATACTCCATGAACATCTCCCCGGTAAGATAGTAGTTTAGGTAGTCATGAGGTAGCAGGATGTGTCTCAGTTTAGAAAAGTTCTGCGGTTCATTCCGCTTCATCCAGAGAATTTTCGGGGCCGTAAATCCGGGAAGAATGCGGTTCCCAATCTTCTCGATTGACTGTTCTTCACCGCCCAACGCTTCAGAAATTAGCCCGCACTCATCCAAAGTACTGGTATCACACCACAGCTTAGCCGGTCGTATTACTTTTCCAGACTCATCCAATGGAACGAATCCATGTTGCTGTCCACTGACTCCGATTCCCTCAATAGCCGCTCTGTCAACTTTATCCAACGCTTGAAGTATGGCAATGTCCATTGCCTGCGTCCATTCATCAGGATTCTGCTCCATGTGCCCAGAGGGCAAATTTTTGATAAGCGAATGGGACGCTCGCCCGTCAGAAATCACACGTTTGGATTCTGCATCGTAAACTACGGCTTTGACACTCTGGGTGCCACTATCAATTCCAAGGAAGAGGGACATAAATTGGTATATTGGTATTCAGGAAGCGTTACAACCGAATCTCGGAAACTCCGATGGCAGGACCCTCCTTTTCCATGATCCTTCCGCTCGATTGGCAGAACCTCAATGATAAAACACTTCCCCTGGATGCTACCGAATCCTTCAGCGGCCTCTGCTATTAATCGGCCGGGAGCCACACCATGCCTTTTTCGATACGAGGAGTATGGCATCCCCATTTACCCGCTTCCGTTTGATCTGAACCTTTATCCAAAGCCCCTACATTTCTTCACCCCGAACCAGAAAGAAAAAAAGCCGAGGCTAGATGCCTCGGCTCTCGAAATGAATCTAAGAAAATAGTCCGCTAGACTACTTCTTTTTCTTAGCCGCCTTCTTTGCTGCTTTTCTAGGAGCTGCCTTCTTGGCTGCCTTCTTAGGAGCTGCCTTCTTGGCTGCCTTCTTAGGAGCTGCCTTCTTGGCTGCCTTCTTAGGAGCTGCCTTCTTAG
>CALDFV010000161.1 GCA_937942145.1 uncultured Opitutaceae bacterium | reverse complement strand
TGCCTGAAGAAAAGACGAGTTCGGCTAGGATCGTCCAGACCATTGCGCTCGCCGCTGAAACGCGATCGGTTTCAGTGAGCGCTTTTGGGAGTGTCATTCCAGCCAGGAAAGTGACGATAAGACCCCAAGTATCGGGACAGGTGATACATCAAAACGATTCGATTACGATTGGCGGCCGGGTCGTGAAAGGTGAGGAGTTGGTGCGAATTGATCCAAAGGATTACGAATTGGCGCTTTCCGAAGTCAGGTCCAATCTCGAGCAAGCGCGATTCGAGCGTGAAGTGGAGAGTGGGCGCCAGGTTATTGCGAAACGTGAATGGGATGAATTGCAATCGGATCTGGAGATCGAGGATGTGAATCGTTCGCTTGTTTTGCGTGAACCCCATTTGCGACGGGCCGAGGCGATGATGCAAAAGGCTACCAACGATATTGAGGTGGCCGAACTGCAGCTCTCACGTACGGTAATTAAAGCGCCTTTCAATGCTATGGTAGTAAAAGAGTCCGTCGAAGTGGGGCAATTGCTAAGTCCCAATTCGACGATTTGTGAATTAGTCGGTACTGATGAATTTTGGATACAAGTGACATTGCCTTTTTCCGATCTGAAGTGGATCCGTTTTCCCAAAGATGGTCAGCTTGGGGCCATAGCGAATGTAATTTTGGATACAGGTGAAGGAAGTACGGCGGAATGGGAAGGTCGTGTTATTCGCTTGTTAAGCGATCTGGATCCTCTGGGACGTATGGCCCGAGTCGTGATTTCGGCAGAAGATCCCTTGGGTTTGCGCAGCGATTCGGAACAAAGTTTACCTCTGTTGCTGGGCAGTTACGTCGAAGTCATGATCGATGCGGGAACGCTCGAAAACACCTTGCGAATACCGCGTGATTCCCTTCGGGAGGGAAATCAAATTTGGGTGGTAGGATCAGACAATCTACTCAAAGTCCTCCCTGCGGAAGTTCTTTGGCTGGAAAAGGAAACGGTTCTCGTATCGAATAATCTGGAAAAAGGTCAGCAATTAGTGGTAAGTGATCTTCGAGTGGCGCTTCCTGATATGAAAGTGTCACCGCAACCCTCAACCGCTTACCCTGAACTCGTAGCGGGAACACAATAGGAAGGTAGGAAAACACTATGGAACGCAATCCTTACAATGACACATCTTCTGCGACTGGGATTATCGCGTGGTTCGCTCGCAACCATGTAGCCGCCAACTTACTCATGTTTGCGATCGTAGTGGTGGGTATCGTGGTCGCTCGAAATATCCGACAGGAAATCTACCCTCTCTTCCAAGTCGACACAGTAGAGGTGGACATGCAGTACCGTGGCGCTAGCCCGGAAGAGGTAGAGCAGTCTATCATTCTCCCCATTGAATCAGAACTGCGCGGTCTGGAGTTGACCCGACGAATAGAGTCGACTGCTTCGGAGGGAAGAGCGTCCGTGTCGGTGGAAATTATGCCGAGCTTCGACCGGAACAGGGCCTTGCAAGAGGTGACTGCCGCGGTGGCCCGCATTAGTCTGTTCCCGGATGAAATCGAACCTCCTCGTGTTTCTCTGGGAACCAGCCGTCGAAGAGGCGTCAACTATGTTGCGGTTTGTGGGGATGTGGATGAACGGACCCTTGCTCAGTTTGCGCGTCAGATTGAAGACGGCCTGCTGGCTCAACCAGAGATTTCTCTCGTTGAATTGGATGGTGTGCGTCGCCCGGAAATTTTGGTTGAGGTACCGCAGGCTCAGCTGCGCTCGCTGGATCTCACTTTGGGTGAAATTGCTCGGGCGATTGAGCAATCTGCCCAAGACGTGCCTGCGGGGACCATGAAGACGACCGGTGGCGACATTCTTCTAAAGACAACCGAACGTCGCTACTTCGGCAGTGAATTTGCGAATTTGCCGATCAAAAGTAGCAATACGGGTGGAGAGATTCGCCTTGGTGACATTGCTACGATCGAAGATGGTTTCGAAGAAACGAAGCGTGAATCCTACTACAACGGCAAGCCGACGGTTAGCCTCTCGGTTTATGCTTCTGAAAATCAGCCGCCAATGGCGGTATCCGAGGCGGTCAATCGCTACATCGAGCAAGTTTCCCCGACTTTGCCGCCTTCTGTTTTAGTGGAAGTTCGCTACGATCGAACGGAAGACTATCAGGAACGAATCAATCTACTAAAGTATAACGGAACGGTAGGTCTTCTCCTGGTGCTGCTCGCCCTCGGTTTTCTGCTTGAATTGAGAGTGGCCTTTTGGACGGCGGTCGGAATTCCTGTATCGATTCTTGGT
Organism: uncultured Opitutaceae bacterium; assembly: GCA_937942145.1. Classification (GTDB taxonomy): domain Bacteria; phylum Verrucomicrobiota; class Verrucomicrobiia; order Opitutales; family Opitutaceae; genus Pelagisphaera. Next base: position 3,500 of record CALDFV010000161.1, on the reverse strand, counting down.
TCACTCATTCTCCTGCCGGTGATGGATGCCAGTGTTAATATGATCTCGGTATTTGGCTTCATCGTGACGTTGGGAATTGTCGTGGATGATGCGGTCGTGGTTGGGGAGGACATCTTCCATAAGTTGACACATGGAATGTCGCGCCTCGATGCGGCAGTTGCCGGTGTCAAGGAGATGACCATTCCTGTCATCTTTGCTGTCAGCACAAATATCATAGCCTTTCTGCCCTTGTTCTTTGTGCCCGGAGAAAGTGGCCGTTTTCTTCATGTACTCCCTGCGGTTATCATAGCGGTCTTTACGGTATCTCTGGTGGAGGTGCTGTTGATTCTTCCCTCCCACTTGGCATTTGGCCGAAAGAATCCGCGCGAAGGCTCTTTCTTTACTCGGTTTGATCAGGCGCAAACGCGTCTTCGCATTCGTCTCGATGCGGCCATGGAGCGCTTTTATAGGCCGATTCTGGATACAGCGATTCGCTTACGTTATATAACGATCACCGTTTTTGCCGCTTCGCTTCTTGTGTTAATCGGTTACACGATGAGCGGACGAGTGAATTTCACGTTTAATCCAACGATCGAGAACGACTACATTCAGGCAGAGCTGGAAATGCCGACTGGGACACCCGTGGCGCGAACGCGGGAAGTGATATTTCAAATTGAGGAAGCGGCTAAGCGGGCCATGGATAAGATCGGAGAGGAAGGCATCGTTAGAAACTACAACGTCTCTATCGCTCGGCGGAATACGAATGGAGCCCGCGTTGCGGTGAAGCTTGTGCCGCAGAGCCAACGGGAGATTACCGGTGCCGGATTCGTGGATATTTGGCGTAATGAAGTACCTGAGATTCCAGATATGGAATCCTTGTTTTTCGACTACCTTGTCGGTCCAGGGGGCGAAGCGGCCATATATGTTCAGTTGGCCCATCCGGATGTGGGAACCTTGCGTCAGGCGGCTGAAGAGCTGGGTGACATGTTGGCCCTGTACCCGGGTGTAACGGATATTCGTAAGGGTTTTGGCAGGGAAATGCCGCAAATCAGTTTCGAGATCAAACCAGCGGGGCAAGCTTTGGGCATCACCGCACGCGATTTGGGACAGCAAATTCGAAATGCTTTTTATGGCGCGGAAGCGCTGCGCCAACCTCGAGACCGAGAAGAGCTCAGGGTGATGGTGCGTTTGCCCCAGGAGGATCGTAAGACGTTGAGCGCGTTGGAAGGGTTGTTGATTAAGGGGGCGAATGGGGCGGAGATTCCTATTAACCAAGCTGCTGAGATCATCGAGACGACTGCTCCGGTTCGTATTGACCGCGTTGATGGAGGTCGAGTGGTCAATGTGACTGCGAACGTCTTGTCCGATGTGACCAATGGGAATAAGGTTCTGACAGCAATGGAAAAAAGTGAGCTGCCTCAGTTGATAAATAGGTATCCGGGTTTACGTTACACTTTTGAAGGCGAACAGAGAGACCAGCGTGAAGCTACACGGAGTCTAAGTATCGGACTGACCGCCTCGCTATTTGCAATCTTTGCCATCATGGCTTCCTTCCTAAGAAGTTACACCCAGGCTACTGTAGTGCTCCTGACGATTCCTTGGGGACTTGGGGCTGCGGTATTGGGTCATATATTGTTAGGATTCGATTTGAGTATCTATAGCGTTCTTGGAATGATCGCCCTGTGCGGTATGGTAGTCAATGGGGGGTTTGTCCTCGCTATGACTCGAAATCGGTACAGGGAGCGCGGTCTGGATTCCTTCGAGTCCATCATTCAGGCCTCTCGGCGACGTTTTCGTCCCATCTTTCTCACCGCGGTAACCACTTTTCTGGGACTGGGGCCGATGATATTCGAAACCAATGAACAGGCGCTGTTTCTCGTTCCCATGGCCATTTCACTGGGACTGGGGACTCTGGGTTCGAGTCTAGTTGTCTTAATACTCGTGCCGGTGGTTTTCGTGGTAATTGATGAATTGCAGGATATGATTGGTAAAACGCAGGAGTCTCACCCCGAGATGGAACCAGAGTTGGCAGGTGCTGCGATGCATCGCGAAAGCCAGTAGAATACTCCGTTGGAAACATCAATTCTGCCGCGTGATTTTTCTCCGCTTGTTTTCCTCGAATCGGCCGCCTTTATTCCCTTTGGGTAGGTATTCCGAAGCTTGTCGTAGAACCCCTCTTGTCGGTGACTTAGTTACCCGCTACCTTAAAATACCTCGGGGCTTGCCCCGGGGATGCTTTATCCACTTTATCGGAGGGACAAAGATTGTGCCGTGCCGGGATCTTAAATTTATAAAGGTAGGAACGGTATGGGGTTGACGATAGCTCCACGTGGCAACCGCTGCAAATATTTAATTGAAAATGAAAGCTCTAGAACTAATTGAATACGAGAAATTTGAATACAAGGATATCGAAGTTCCCGAGATTAAGCCAAACGAAGTCCTGATCCGGGTCGCGGCCTGCGGTATTTGCGGGAGCGATGTTCATGGTATGGATGGCTCTAGTGGACGTCGTATACCTCCCATTGTTATGGGACACGAAGCAGCTGGGACGGTTTCTGAGGTCGGTTCTACTGCGGGAGAACAATGGAAGACAGGAGATCGGGTCACCTTTGATTCGACGGTCTATTGCGGTGAATGCTGGCATTGCCGGCGCGGCGAAGTGAATCTTTGTGATGACCGGATGGTGTTAGGTGTGTCGTGTGATGACTATCGCAGGTATGGCGCCTTTGCTGAATATGTCGCGGTACCGGCTCATATCCTGTATCGTTTGCCTGACAACATTACGTTCGAGCAAGCGGCAATGGTCGAAGCGGTATCGGTTGCAGTACACGCCGTGGAGCGGACGCCGGTCCACTTAGGTGACTCGGCCGTGGTATTTGGGGGTGGTATGATTGGGCTTCTTTGCTTGCAGACCCTTAAGGCAGCGGGCTGTGGATTCACGGCGGTGGTCGATCTTGACGCCGGTAAACTGGAAACGGCGAAGAAGCTAGGAGCCGACCTCTGTGTGAATCCCTCCGAGCGTGATGCTCCCGAAGCGATACGCGAGGCAACAGGAGGCCGTGGTGCTGATATTGCGATGGAAGCGGTGGGCATTGCGCCTACTATGCAAGGCGCCATCGCGTCGCTAAGAAAAGGAGGAAGTTGCACTCTTGTAGGAAACCTCGCCAAAACGGTTGAGATGCCATTGCAGGAAGTCGTTACGCGACAGATTTCATTGATCGGAACCTGTGCGTCTGCGGGCGAATATCCTGCGTGCCTGGATCTTATTGCGCGCGGTGTCATCGATGTGGATTGCCTGATCAGCGAAGTGAAGCCTCTCGATGAAGGGGCTGAATGGTTTGCCCGGCTGCACAAAGGTGCAGAGGGTCTAACCAAGGTTATTCTGAAACCTTGATTATTCGAACGTTTTGGGTAGCGGGCGATCTCCGAGCACCCATCAGCACCTCAAATTGTGGGCGCTCGGAGATCGCCCGCTAACTAGAGTGACAAGCTATATTTTGACACAATTGCGGTTGCTATAA
>CALDFV010000160.1 GCA_937942145.1 uncultured Opitutaceae bacterium | reverse complement strand
AGAGGGACAGGAAGTGACACAGGCAAGACAGCCCAGGCAATTGTCTATGTAGGGATCAATCTCTGATGGATCAAGCTTTCCCTCTAGCGTTTCCTTCATGAGAAAGATTCTTCCGCGGGGGGAATTCATCTCGTCTCCCATTGTCAAATACGTTGGGCAGGTGGGTAGGCAAAAGCCACAATGAACGCAGGCCTCGATCGGGTCCTTCATGGAAGCGAACTCGCGTCCGAGATCTTCTTTTGAAATCTGGCTTATCATTTAGTAATAATGGCCGAAAAGAGGCGCAAAACCCGCAAATATTTTGTGTCTATTCATTGAAAGCGGGTTGGAGAGCGGTTGGGTACAGTTCGGTAAATTTATCTTCGGGATCGAATGCCGACTTGAGTCTTCGGTAAAAAGACTTTTGGGAATCGGCTGCTATAAGTGGGGTCTCCGCGTCACCGCAAGCAACTTGACCCGATAGGTTGAGTTGAGTGAGGAGGGCACTCAGTTTTTCAATACTATTGTTCCAATGAAGCCAACAGACGTATCCACCGATACTGTACCGTCTCTCAGTGGAATAGGGGGCTAAAGCGCTTTCCAGGTCGAATATAGTTAAGGGATTGATCGGTATTTTGACGAGCAATCCTGATTGGGGAGGAGTTTCGAGTCGAACACTCTCGGGCCAGTAGCTATCAATACACTCTTGTGATAAGGTGTCGCTTTGGTGAGTGAGGTGGCTCTCGATCGCTTCAACTCGCTGATCCATGGATCCTGGTTGCCCGGCCAGTTTGAGAAATAGGCGCCCTTTCGAATCGAGATCTAGTATATCCAGCGTAAAACGTGAGCGCCCCAATGAAACGAAGGCTTCGTGAGCCTCTTGAAAGCTTGGATAATTGAATACAATGGTTCGACTTTCAGGAGCGACCGGGAAGACCTTGAAAGACGCTTCAGTAATAATGCCGAAACTTCCATAACTCCCAGACATCAGCTTTGGGATGTCAAATCCTGCGGCATTCTTAACGACTTTCCCTCCGGTATGGCTGTGGTTGCCTATTCCGTCGATAAAGTTAACGCCGAGAATAAAATCGCGCAGAATTCCATAGCGAAAGCTTCCCGGACCGGAGAGGCCCTTGGCGATCATGGCTCCTACGGTGGTACCTTCTGCACTGAATGGAGGGTCAAACGGAAGGTATTGGCCTTCTGCTGCTAATGCCGCCTGAACCTCCGCTGCAGGTACGCCTGCTTGGACCGTAATGGTGTACTCTTCGGGTAGATACTCGACGATCTGATTGAAAGCGGAAAGGGAGATATGGGTGGTTGGCGCTTCCAACTTCGGAGGACCGGGCCCTTCGACAGAGCTCAGGGTCTCAGACGGGTCCTCCCTGCCTAAGACTCGAACCGAGTTCGATTCTCTGACGAGGGCCTGCATTTCCTTGATGGAGTTTGGGGTGAAAGCCTTGTTTGGTTCGTTTTCCATGGAGCTACATGCGCGAGATGACACCTGCTTTCTCCAGTGGATGGGGACCGTGAGCGGCGAGAGCAGGAGCTTCCTTGCCGGGAAGCATTTTGCCGCGATTGGAGATTTCGTTGGGGTCGATTGATCGACGAAGGCGATTGAAGGTGTCCAAGTCGATCTCTGTGAACATGTCTGGCATGTATTCGAGCTTCTCGACTCCGACGCCGTGCTCGCCTGTAATGGATCCGCCTAGCTTCAAGCAGAGTCGCAATATTTTTCCGGCCAGCGCTTCCGCTTTCTCGAGCCCATCGGGTTGCTTGGCATCAAAAAGAATCAGCGGGTGAAGATTTCCGTCCCCCGCATGGAAGACGTTGGCAACCCGGAGACCGGCCTCCGAACTGAGACGCGAGATTTCTTTGAGCGCTTCACCCAGTCGGGATCGGGGTACCACGCCATCTTGAACAATGTAGTCTGGGGAAAGGCGACCCACAGCAGAAAAGGCGCTCTTGCGGCCTTTCCAGATGAGCATGCGCTCGGCGTTGTCCTGGGCGATCCGAACTTCCTTGGCTCCGGTTTTGCTAATGGCTTCGGAAAGGGCGACGAATTCCGCTTCTACGGCGGCGGACTCGCCGTCCAGCTCCACGATGAGAAGCGCCTCTGCATCTTTAGGGTAACCGGCGCTGACTGCGGCTTCCGCGGCCTCGATGGCCAGTTTGTCCATGATTTCCATTGCCCCTGGAAGTATCCCAGAAGCGACTACGACCGATACCGCCTCTCCTGCAGCTTCCAGACTATCGTAGCTGGCGAGAAGGGTTTGATAGGATTCGGGAATGGGTAGAAGTCGTATTTGGATTTCCAATGCGATTCCTAGAAGCCCTTCGCTTCCCACAAAGAGTCCCACGCAGTCCGGTCCGGCATTCTCTAGACTGTCATTCCCCAATTCGACCACTTCCCCATCGGGTAGGGCGACTTTGATTCCGAGGATGTGATTGGAGGTCATTCCGTATTTCAGGCAATGAGCCCCGCCAGAATTGAAGGCGAGATTGCCGCCAATTGTGCAGACTGTCTGACTGGACGGGTCCGGTGCAAAGTAGAGCCCGTGCGGAGCGGCAGCGATGCTGATATTGGAATTGATCACTCCCGGCTGTACGCGGGCTGTCCGATTGTCGGGATCAAGTTCGATGATTTGGTTGAGCTGGTTTAAGCTTATGACAATGCCTTCATCGATCGGCAATGAACCTCCAGACAGACTGGTTCCGCTCCCGCGGGCGACGAAGGGGACCTGGAACTCGTGGCAAATCTTAAGGGTCTCGACGACTTCCTCGTTGTTTATGGGCATGACGACCGCGACCGGTTTTTGCCGGAAGACCGTGAGACCGTCCGAAACGTAGGGTGTCAGTCTAGCGTCGTCTTCGTACAGCCGACTAGATGGGTAGAGCTTTCTCAGATGAGCGATGAAATCGGACATGGGAATTTACCCAGACAAAGAAGGTGGAACGGGGGCGGGAGTAAAGCCTCTAGGGAGTAGAATATTGGAAATTGTGCGATTCGCTGGCTCCTCGCTCGCATTTTGACGTGATGCGTGAATTGGGGTAGGGTGATTGGGTCACTCTGCCGCCGCGACCGCAATCGGAAAGAGATCTCGCTTCCACGGTGTGGCACATCGGCGTCAACCTAACTCTATTCTTGGAAATTGTTGCAGAATCCACGACGAGGTCTCGTTGTGGCTGCGTCGCAAGGCGGTGTGGTTTTGCTTCGTCATTCACTAATGGCCCCGAATCGTCGGCGGCTCCGCTCCGTCAGAGGATTTTCGGTTGCGCTGACTCCGATGGGCGGGACGCCATCGCCCTAGTTAGTCTACCCTCAACAAACGCTTTGTGATTGAGTGATCCGAGAGAGTAGTCTTTCTGGTAACCGAAATTATGTCCCAAAAAACCATTACCCTCTTGCCCAAGTTCCTTGTGACTTTGGCGTTGATCTTAACGGTCGCTTTGACGGCTGCAGCGGATCGTCCCAATGTGCTTTTTATCGCAACGGACGACATGAATTGCGATTTAGGAAGCTACGGGCACCCAATCGTCAAATCCCCTAATATCGATCGGCTGGCGGCTCGTGGCGTGAGGTTTGAACACACCTACTCACAAAACCCGGTATGCAATCCCAGCCGGACCTCGTTCATGACCGGTCTTTACCCGGAACAGACGAATATCAACACCAACGCCGGGCACTTTCGGGAATTCATTCCAGAAGTCGTTACGATGGCCCAGCATTTTCGAAACAACGGATACTATGTAGCTCGGATTGGAAAGATCTACCACTACGGGGTACCGGGCAACATAGGCGAAAACGGCAATGACGATGCTCCTTCCTGGGAGGAAGTTCGCAATCCGATCGGCATCGACAAGGTCGTCGAACCGAATCTGAACATCATCGTCCCGGGCGCGAGTCCTGGAGGTACGTTAAGCTGGTTAAAGGTTCCTAGCAAAGACGAAGAGCATACAGATGGCATTGGCGCCAGCTATGCGATCGAAATGCTCGAGAAGAACCATCCAGACAAAACAGGACGCCCCTTCTTTTTGGCGATGGGCTTCTATCGCCCACACACGCCCTACGTTGCGCCTGAGCACTATTTCGATTGGTATCCAAAAGAATCGATCGATCCGGTCATGCTTCACCCAAACGACCGAGACGACATTCCCAAAGCAGCGTTGCCCGACCGCCAGAATCAGCTCGATCTAACGGTCGATGAGCGAAAGGAGATCATCCAAGCCTACTATGCTTCTATCTCGCTGGTGGATGCTCAAGTGGGCCGACTTCTGGACGCGTTGGACGACTTGAAGCTAGCGGACAATACGGTTGTGGTTTTCGTATCGGATCACGGCTACCATCTGGGAGCCCATGGTTTGTGGCAAAAGAGTGATTTGTTTGAAGGCTCTGCTCGCGTGCCCCTTATAATCGCCTCGCCGTTCGAAGACGCGGCACGCGGCGAAACCACAAAGTCTTTGACCGAGCTGGTAGATCTGTACCCAACCTTAAGCGAATTGTGTGGGATCGACGCGCCGCCGCATGTGGCCGGTCGGAGTGTCGTTCCTGTTCTGCAAAACCCGGATCAGTCTATGCGCGATGAAGCCTACAGTGTGACCGACTGCCGCACGGTTAGGCGTTGGGACAATTCTAAGTTTCTAGGACGCTCGATTCGAACCGACCGCTTCCGGTACACGGAATGGGACGAAGGCTCTTTTGGGGTAGAGCTTTACGACTATGAGCGGGATCCTGAAGAGTTTACCAATTTAGCTTATAATCCTGAATATGCCGATCTAATGGCCTCGCTAAGGCGAAGGCTACACGAGCGTCAAGGCGAGGCGAACGTTGATCGATTGTAGTAAATCGCCAAGATAGGAACGCTGAATTCGCAAGATTGTCTAAGATTTATCGTTAGATTTTATTACTTACCGCAATTAGTTCTATGATGTTTCGCACTTACCTCTTTTTAGCATTGGCTGCGGTACCCGCAACATTCGCTGTCGACTTCGAGAAAGACATTCTCCCGATTTTCGAGGAGCATTGCTTTTCCTGCCACGGACCTAAAAAGCAAAAGGGAGAAATCCGATTGGACCGGCGAGCCCATCTGTTGCGAGGCGGAGATAGCGGCATCCCGAGTGTGATACCTGGGGATTCTGCGGAAAGCTACCTGATCGAGCTGCTTGAGGATCCAGATCCGGAATTTCGGATGCCTTTTGAAGAGGATCCCCTCTCGAGCTCGCAGATTGCATTGATCGAGGAATGGATCGATGAAGGCGCAAATTGGCCGGGTCAAATGGACGAGGTGATCGCGGAAGCCGAGGAGTCGGACCATTGGTCTTTTCAACCGGTGGAACGTCCAAAGATTCCCATCATGGAGGCCGCATCGGGAGCGATTGATGCATTTCTTTTGGCGAAGTTGGACGAAAGCGGTCTAACGCCAAACTTGGAAGCAGACCCGCGTTCACTCATACGGCGGGCATCCATCATCCTAACGGGACTACCTCCCGTTCCGGAGAAAGTAACCTTATTCCAACGAGCGTTTGTGGCGAATCCGGATGGGGCTTACGAAGCGCTCGTAGATGAACTCATGGCTTCTCCCCATTTTGGGGAACGCTGGGCGCAGCATTGGCTGGATGTCATTCGCTGGGCGGAGACGAATGGCTCCGAGGCAAATCTCTATCGGAAAAACGCGTGGGTCTACCGCGACTACGTCACGAGTGCGTTCAACGAGGACAAGCCGTATGATCAGTTCATTCGAGAGCAGATCGCCGGTGATTCTTTAGATGCCGGTGAAGCAACAGGATTTTTGGTGGCGGGTCCTCATGTTCCGGCAGCAACGGTCGGCAGAGAAGAATCGGCTATTCGGCAGGCGCGAGCGGACCGAATGGACGAGATTATGCAGACCGTGGGGGCATCGATGATGGGGATGACACTCGGGTGCGCGCGCTGTCACAATCACAAGTTTGATCCGATAAGTATCACAGATTACTATTCCATGACCGGGGTTTTCCAGGATATCGAGTTTGGCGGACGAACTCCAGAATTGCCTGAATCCCACCCGAAGCGACTCGCGGCCAATCCTCTCTGGCAGATAATTGCCGAAAGTAGGGCGATACTAGTGCCAACCGGTAATTGGGAGGAAGACTGGGGCGCCTATCGAGAATTGCATTTCGAATCTGTAGTTACGGATACGATACGGGTGACCTTCCTGTCAAAACGGACTAGGCTCGACGAGTTGGAGGTTTTTGGCCCGAAAGAACCAACGAAAAACTTTGCCTTGTCGAAATACGGGACTACAGCAGACGGCCCTGTCCATTTGAGAGCTGATGTGCGGCATGCCGAATCCTATGTCAATGACGGGGAGTACGGAACCATGGTATGGACAGCGGCGAAAAAGGAGGACAGCGATGAGCAACCCTGGATTCAAATAAAACTGCCAGAGCCGGCCGAGATCAATCGTCTAAGGATGAGCTCGAATCGGGAATACTATTACGATGTCGATTACTTGAGTATCAACGCATCCATAGGTTTCGACGATTATCGACTGGAAGCCTTGAGCCCCTCAGGTGAATGGATTGAATTGGCCGCGATTCCAAAGGTAAAGCAGGCGAACAAGGAGAATCCCAAGCGCCAGGAAGCACTAGCGGCAATCTCAGAAGCGATTTCCCAGCTCGAAGAGGTGGGCCCAAAGGTTAGCTTTGTTGGCAGGTTTATTGATCCAGCTACCACTCGCGTTCTCAGCAGAGGCAGTCCGGAGAATCCGCGTAATGAAGTCTCGCCAGCTGCTCCGCTTATTCTTGGGGGTGACTTGGGATTAGACTCTGGCACTCCGGGAAGCGAGCGTCGGGCACGGTTTGCCGATTGGGTCGCCCATCCGGAGAATCCGCTCACATCGCGCGTCATGGTAAACCGGATATGGCACCATATTTTCGGGGCCGGGATTGTTCCCACGACGAGTGACTTCGGTAAAGCGGGAATGGTGCCTAGTCACCCTGAACTTTTAGACTGGCTCGCATCGGAGTTTGTCGAGCCAACCGTTGCGGATGGAAAACCCTGGTCAATGAAGTCGATGATTCGGCTCATTGTCATGTCGGACGCTTTTCGACGATCGAGTGCCCCGAATGAATCAAGTATGGTGGTAGATGCGGGGGCCAGTCTGCTGTGGCGTTTTCCTCCGCGACGCGTTGAAGCAGAGGTCATTCGCGATGGCGTGCTGCTTGCGTCTGGGAAGTTGGATACATCCGTTGGTGGACCAAGCTTTCGGATTCACAACGTAAAGAAAACCTACGCCCAGTGGGAAGTGGTGAACAATTACGGACCTGATACTTGGCGTCGCATGCTTTATCAGGAACGGATGCGACGGGTGGATGACCAAATGTTTACCGCGTTCGACTTTCCGGATTGTGGACAGGTTCGAGCGAAGCGACCTGTATCTACGACTCCATTACAGGCACTCAACTTGCTCAATAGCCCCTTTGTTCGGGAACAGGCGGAACAACTTGCGAGCCGAGTGAAAAAAGAAGCATCCAGCGACGATACCGAAGAGCAAATTCGTCGAAGTTTTCAAATACTGCTTAATCGCGAACCCGATAGCGAGGAACTCGCGGCCTGCAAGGAAGTCGTCAAAGAAACGAGTCTGGCTCTGGTTTGTCGCACACTGATCAACTCAAACGAATTCGCCTTCCTTCCTTAAGCTAATTTTTAGACAATGGACAATCGAGCTGAATATATTTCTTCGCATGGTCAGTCGCTATTAAACCGGCGGGACTTTCTGCGTCAGAGCGGAATGACCTTAGGTGGAATCGCCTTAACCCAGTTACTCGCCCAAGACGGGCTCCTGGCCTCAGATGCCCAGACCGTGAGCGGGAAAGCCCCGATTCGACCCTACATCGATCCGGACAACCCGTATCTCCCCCGTTCTCCTCACTTCGCTTCTGAGGCGAAACAGGTTCTGGTTATATATTGCCCTGGAGCGGTGAGCCACGTGGACACTTTTGATTACAAACCCGAGCTGATCAAATTTCATGGGCAAAAACCGCCTGGAATGCCTGCGGTTACGTTTGAAGGACCATCTGGAAATATCGCCAAACCGTTTTGGGACTTTAAGCCTCGCGGGAAAAGCGGCAAGATGGTTTCGGATTTGTTGCCTAATCTGGGAGGGCTTGTGGACGACTTTAGTTTCTTTCACTCGCTTCACACACAGACAAGCGCGCACCCGCAAGGTGAGAATTTTTTCAATACAGGTTTTACGATGGAAGGGTTTCCTTCATTCGGGGGTTGGGTAACCTATGCTTTAGGCACTGAGAATCAGGAATTGCCCGCCTTCGTCGCGATTAACGATCCACGTGGGTTGGCCCGTTCGGGTAAAAACAACTTCGGAAGCGGTTTTCTGCCGGCGGCCTATCAAGGAACGGATTTCAATGCGAAAAATCCTCCCTCAAATCTTGCCCGTCCAGACAAGTATACAGAAAAAGATGACAAGGCGACGGTTGATCTTTTAAACCGGTTGAACGCAAAACACCTCGAGCAGTTTCCGAACGATGCCGATTTAGCGGCCCGCATTGCTAGCTATGAATTGGCGGGTAAGATGCAGGTTTCTGTTCCGAATGTCATGGATATCGCAGGAGAGCCTGAGAGTATCCACAAGGAGTACGGAACGGATACAGGTACGGATTTGAAACGCGAGTATGCTAAGAATTGTATCCTCGCTCGCAGACTTGTGGAAAAGGGAGTCCGTGTTGTTCAGCTCTTCAATGGCAGCGATCCCTCAGGTGGAAATGGAATTACCAACTGGGACTCGCACAGTAACATACACAAGACCCACGCTATGCAGGCGGAGATTATGGACCAGCCGACTGCGGCTCTAATCAATGACATGAAGCGTCGCGGACTTCTCGATCAAACCCTCATTGTTTGGGCGACTGAGTTTGGTCGCATGCCATTCTTACAGGCCAATGGAACCGGTCGCGACCATAATCCGGATGCGTTCACCTGTTTCTTGGCCGGCGCTGGAGTTAAGAAAGGCTTCAGTTATGGCGAGAGTGACGAGTTCGGTTTCAAAGCTGCTGTGGATCCGGTAAGCGTGTACGACTTCAATGCGACCATCCTGCATCTCATGGGCCTCGACCATGAACGCCTAACCTATTATCATAATGGCCTCGAGCGTCGCTTGACGAACGTGCACGGACATGTGGTGAAGGAAATTCTGGCCTAGGTCAGAGTCCGGTCGTTCATCTGCAGGGGCGTCGCTTGCGGCGACCGCGTCAAATACTCTTAGGACCAGCGCTTGCGTTGTGCCGCACTACTACAGCTGACTCTTGACGATTGCCTCGTACAGACAGGTTCTTTGAGTTTGACAGATTGGCGACATTGTGCGACATGTTCATGCATGGCGAAAACGCAGGGGGTACGTCTAGATTCGGAGTTGCAGGAGCGGCTCAAGTGGTTGGCTGGTCGAAAAGACCGGAGCATGAACTATTTGATCACGCAAGCAATCGGGCGCTATCTAGAGGATGAAGAACGTATTGAGAGAGAGAAGCTGGAGGACCAGAAAAGGCTAAACCATTATCTGGATACAGGTGAGCATATTAGCCACACCCAGATGAAGCGTAAGTTACTGAAACTTCAGACCAAGGCGCGAAAAGCGGCCTCATGAAGCTCGTCTGGCTCAAGGAATCCGAAGAGGACATACAGAGGCTCTTCGATTTCTTGTTTGAAAAAAGCCCGGAAGCCGCGGACAAAGCGATCGGTTCGATTTTGGAAAAATCTGAATTGCTGAGAGAGGTTCCTGAAATAGGGCACTTGATGCAGGACGACACCGGCAGGCGCGAGCTCATCATCCCTTTCGGAGCAGGTGCGTATGTCTTACGCTACTACATATTGAAAGACTGCGTCGCAATCGTGAGAGTCTGGCATAGCCGAGAAATCAGGGGTAGGGCGATTGGCTCCCAGTATTTCCGATTATCTTGAGTGGCGGCAGTTGTTGGGGTATCGACAATTATTTGGTAACGTCCATAATGCCTTCCATGAAAACGGCCTGACTCTTCAGCACGGGACGTTCTAAAGCTGTCCGCCTCCCCAAGGCATGGATCGGCGACTCGACCGATGTCGAACTCGAACGCAAAGGGGACTCTATTATAATTCACCCAAGAAAGGCCTATCTCTGGCAGGTAGCCGAAGATTGCGCCTCCTTCGGCGACGAGAAGATAGAGCGCCTGCCTCAGGCCAAAACGGGAGTGAGAGTAAAGCTGTAATGGTCTCTGGGCAGGCGTCTATCCTTCGGGAGGCAAAGCCGAGCGCCAAAAAGTGGAGAAACTCCTATCCGCGGTTGAGAGGGTCCCCTTCGATAGCACTGCCGCCGAACAAAGCGGCAAAGTATTGGGCCATCTAGCGGCACGCGGCAAATCTATAGGCGACTTCGACGCGCAGATAGCCGGTCACGCCCTCGCACTCAAAGCCCAACTGGCTACGAGAAACAAAAGACATTTCCAGCGGATCGAAGGACTGAAGCTAGTAGATTGAGTGCGAAATTTATCGCGGTTTAGAGTTGAGCCCTGACCTCAACATTAATCTTCGAGGGGACAATCTTCCCGATCTAGTAGAATTGATATTATGTGGGGAGGAACGGATCGATCCAAGGTTCGAAGGAATTCAATCTATCTAACAGCTGTGCCTAACCCGTGGTACGCAGACCGGCGGCAACTGCGTTAATGCTTTGCAAAACGCGTCGCAGATCGTTTTCGGCGCCACTCTGGCGCCACGTTTTTAGCAGTTCGATTTGCTGGGCGTGCAGCAGGTCGAGCCATTTGTCACGAGCGTGCAGAGTTTTGTAGAATCGCGGGCGACGTTCTCGGAGTCGGCCGTTGAGGAGATCGGCCAGATAGCCTTGCGTGAGAGAGTGTTCGTCGATGATCAGCTGATGGAAATGTTCGCGTACCGATTTTTCGGCTACAAGTTGACTATAGCGTTCCATGACCCGCAGATTGGCGCTTTCGACACTGGATTCGACATTATAAAGTACGTAGCGAAGGAAGGGCCAGATTTGGGCGCTGGCTTTGAGTTTGGCATAGTGCTCCGGTTTATTGGTCTCCAGCGCTTTAAGGGAAGCCCCGACTCCGTACCAGCCGGGCATGTAGAATCGGGATTGGTTCCAGCTGAACACCCAAGGAATCGCTCGAAGGTCCGCCAGGCTTGGATTGCCGCTTCGACGGGACGGGCGAGAGCCAATACGACTGTGCTCAAGGGCGTCGATGGGTGTGGCGCTTCGGTAGAATGCGAGGAAATTGTCTTCCCGAAGAAGAGCTCGATAGGATTGGGAGCTTTGTTTAGACAGGAATTCGACTGCTTCAGTAAGTTCCTTGGTAGGGAAATTGTCGGCACCCGCGAGTTGCGCTCCGACGGATCCGGCAACCAGGAGTTCCAGGCTGCGGGCTGCGGTTAAATGATTGCCGTATTTTTGAGCGATGACTTCGCCTTGTTCCGTCACGCGTGATCCGCAACTCAGCGACCCTTTTGGCAAGGCTTCCAGGAATCGGTGAGTCGGACCGGCACCGCGGCTTACCGTTCCGCCGCGTCCGTGGAAAAAGCGGATGTTAACGCCACGCTTTTTGCCAAGAGCGATGAGTTTTGTTTGCGCGTTGAAGAGTCCCCACTGGCTTGCGATGATGCCGGAGTCCTTGTTGCTGTCGCTGTAGCCCAGCATCGCTTCTTGCATGAGCGGAGCGTCCGTCTCGGGCGTTGCGCCACCGTCCTTAGTCAGGGCTTCGTCGAGAGTGCGGTTTTGCCAAGGCAGGCTCGCCTGGGTGACCGGGTGTTTAAGAAAGGCATCCATGATGGATTCGCTTGCCTCTAGATCGTCAAGCGTTTCGAAAAGCGGGGATATAGGCATGAGGCAAACCAAACCGTTTGGCGTGCTGCGCATTAGGCCCGCTTCGCGGCAGAGAGCGTAGGCGACAAGTAGATCGGAGAGAGAACGCGTCATGCTGATAACGAGCTGTCCGATAGCGCCTCGCCCATTTTTGCGTATCTGTTTGGCGATTACGGATAGACTACTAACAGCCTCTCGAGCCTCCCGTGGAAGCTCGTTGTGATTTTGGGCGAATGGACGGGCGTGAACCAATTCGGCTGACAGGAATGCGACGCGACGTTCCTCGCCCCAATCGGCGAATGAATCGGCGTCTTCAATTCCAGCTGCTGTTAGAAGTTGAGTCAGCGCATGATCGTGGAAACCGCTGTTTTGGCGAATGTCTAGCGCGGCCATATGGAAGCCGAACGTATTTAAGAATCGCATGACAGGAACCACGTAACTCTGAGCGAGACGATCTGCCTTAGCATCGTGCAGTGACTGATTGAGGAGATTGAGGTCGCGCTCGAGCTCGCTCGGAAAGCGATAGGGGCGAATATTGCGTTTAGAGCCCGGAAGCGCATGACGCATTAATTCGACGAAACGTTTCCAGGGTTCCTCTAGTGTGGCGGGATCTGTCGCTTTCGGGTCGAGTTCGTTGATGCGTGTGAGAAGTGCGGCGGGTGGATCTTGGAATAGCTTGGAAAGGGCCATGTCCTTGCTAAGCTGCTTGAGACGTTTCGATAGCGTTTCTAGTGCCGTGCGGCGCAGTTCGCTGAAGGTCTCCGCAGTTACTTCGGCGGTCACAAGCGGATGGCCATCACGGTCGCCTCCTACCCAACTACCGAGGTGGATTCGAGGATAGGCATCCGGATCAGAATCGTCCCACTCTACGCCGGCATGATTCATTGCCTGACGGAAGCGCGCATCGGCGAGTTCGATTGCTTGGGGAAATTTTTCCCGTAAATAATTGAGCACGTTGTCGCGTTCGGAGGAGACGTCTGGTTTTTCGACCAGGATCTCGCCACTGCGCCAAATGAGTTCGATAATGGCCTTGATGCGGTCGCGGATCTCATCGCGTTCCTCAGGTGTGTACATTTGGTTTTCCAGCTCGACAAGCCAGAGGTATAGCTGGCGGTGTTGGGCAAGTACGGAGGGGCGTTTCGCTTCGGTGGGATGTCCGGTGAGCACAGGGTGAACATCCGCCCGGCGAATCGTCTCCAGCAGTTTCTGGTCTGCGATGCCGGAATCGGAAATACGTTTTAGCCAATGTCCCCAAGAGCCTGTGTCGGCCGCTCGGTCCTGGCTTCTTTCGAGGGCGCGGCTGGATTGGTTGGCAGCGTTTTCCTCGACCAGGTTCATTATCTGAAACGCGATCGACAGGACCTGAGCGGTTTTTTCAGGAGGAACACCGGTTGCGTCCGGGCTTTCGCGGTCGAGTAGTGGCGCCAGTTCAGGCTCTCCGATCTCTTCGAGCACCTCATGCGTGCAGCTAAGGAGAAAGTCGATGTCCCGATCAACTTTTTCGAGGCCAGCGGAGATCCGTTGTTTAAAAGAAGGCATTTTATAAGGGAATGGTATTTAGCAGGAACTCTGCCAAGCGCAAAGACGTGGTTCCCATTCACTCATCTAGCTGCGCCGGGGTTTGTCCAACCAACAAATGTTTGCGAACAGGGCGGATGTCGTTATCTCTCTTGTTTGTATGAGATCTCGTTTGTTTCCCTTTTTTCTCTTCTGTCTGGCTTGTCTCGAAGGTTCTTCACTATTGCAGGCGGAAAATCACGTCGCCTATCTAAACTCCATAAAGAAAATTGATGTGCATACGCACGTCCGGATGGACGCCGCGTTCGTGCGCGAACTGCTCGATCAGCAGAACTTCAAGTACCTCAATGTCTGCGTGGATAGCATGGGTTCGGAAATGACCCTGAGCCAGCGTGAGAATGCGAGGGACCTGTATCAGAAATACCCGAGGCACTACTCCTGGGTGACGACCTTTGATTCGAAAGGGCTGTTCGAGCCAGGATGGACGAATAGGACTATCGAATTGCTCAAGCAGGATTTCGAAAACGGAGCGATTGGAGTCAAAATCTGGAAAAACTTTGGCATGGAGATTTTGAATCCGACAGGCGAATACGTTCAAATCGATGATCCCATTCTGAGGCCAATCTTTGAATTCATTGCTCAGGAAAACAAGACTCTACTCGCCCACATCGGGGAGCCAATCCGTGCGTGGATGCCTACCTATACAACCGAGGAGGGAATACCGAGGAACTATTGGGCGAACCGTCCGGAATACAGCTTCTACGACAAGCCGGACAAGCCTTCCTACAGCGATATTATTTCCGCAGTGGATCACGTGCTGCGGGATCATCCGAATCTGCGCTATGTGGCCGCCCATTTGGCGAGTCTGGAATTCGACGTAGAAGAGATCGCCTTGAGGATGGAAAAGCACCCCAACTTTGCCGTCGAGATTGGGGGTCGCACCCGCTATTTGATGTGGCAAGCGCGGGGAAAGGTGAGAGCGTTCTTCCTGAAATACCAGGATCGGATTTTGTATGGTACAGATATGGGGGCGCCAGCGAATATGAGTCTCCACGAAAGCGAGAGCCGGAAGAATCGCATCATCACCCGAAATGCCCATTGTACCCAGTATCTGGCGACCGATGATGAAATTCCATGGGGAGACATTATTAGCGGCGACCGCCCGATTCCCGAAGCCTCTTATTCGGTAACCGGATTGGCCCTGCCGGAAAGCGTGCTGAAGAAGATCTACTACGACAATGTTGTCCGTTGGTTTCCGGGGGTGGAGACGAATTTCACGGACTAGCGCATCTTCGAGGGAATGTTCGCAAACTCCATGTATGAACTCAAGGTAGGTCTGCTTAACCCTATGCCGGCGAGAATATCAATGGGAAGG
>CALDFV010000159.1 GCA_937942145.1 uncultured Opitutaceae bacterium | reverse complement strand
ATGGCTCGAGCGGGCTCGCCGAACATCGCGTTTAAAGTGTCGTTCCAATTGCCATGAACTTGATACAGGTCGCGGCTTCTCGCCAAAAAGTGGATCGCGTAGTCAATTGCTAGCCCGAGGCTTAGCGAAGATAGCACAGCTACGGGCATATCGTAGTCTTTGCCGACAAGCCCAATGATCCCGTAGATGAGGGCAATGGTAAGAGTCAAGGGGATCATGGAAAGCAGACCCCAAAGTGGAGATCTGAAAAGAAGCGTCATGAGTACAAAGACAATGGCGAAACTTGAAAGCAGGGCGCTCAGCATGCCGCTCACCATTTCGTCCTGCCAAATCAAATTGATGTAGGTCAGCCCGAACCAGTCAGCATCGAAACGCGAACTGATTCCGTTCTCCTTCAAGTAGGATTCTGCTGATCGGGCGACGGAGTTCATTTCGACATTGTCTCCACTATTCAATTGCACGAATATATTCGCTTTCTGGAAGTCGGGTGTAACGAAGCTCCAAAGGTCGTCGGGCCGATGGCTGCTCTCGTAGGTAAGGACCGTCTGGGCGATCGCTCGCGAGGAATTGGGGATACGATAGTTCTCCTCATCGCCGCCGAGCAACTCGCGATAGACGGTTTTGACAAGCTCGTTTATTGAGGCCGTCTTGCCGACGTTGGGAAGCGTTTCGAGGTGAATCTGCAGATCTTCCAAAAGTTTTAGGTTCTCTGGATCTTTAAAGGCTCCTGCCTCTTTGCCGTCGATAGCGAGATAGGCGGGATACGTGCCGGAGAATCGCTCGTTCAAGGTGGCGTCCGCGATGCGTATCCGGTGGCTTGGCTCGAACCATTTTACCGGGTTGTCGTTGATAGCGATCTTGCTGATGCCGAAAGCGGAAATCGCGGCGATGGCGATTGAGGCGCCGATTATGGGAAGCCGAAAGTTTCGTGTGAATGTGGCGAAACCGGTGTGAGACGCAGGGTGTTCATCGCCCGTCTCGGATTGATTTGCGCCTTGGTAGCCGTATCCGTCAAACGCGCTCTGAGGAAGCAAGGCGATATAGGCGGGAATGAGGGTTACAGTGAAAAACCAGGCCAGGACGACACCCAAAGCGACGAATATGCCGAACACCTGAACGGGTGGAATGGGGGCCAGCGCTAGTGAGGCGAATCCAGCGGCAGTGGTTAGAGTGGTGAAGAACATGGGCCGCCAGAGCGAATCCATTACCGCTTCCATGGTGGCTTTTCTGTCTTTGTATTTAGGGTACAGGTCGTAAAACTCAGAAAGGATGTGGACGGCGTCGAGCACCGCGATGGGCATGATGAAGAACGGTATCATGGAGCTCATTATGTGGATGGTGTTTCCCGTAATAATGAGTGCTCCCATCGTCAGGACCACCGAAACGATCGCCACGATCATAGGAGAGATGATGAGCGATACCCGCTTGAAGAAGAACCACATCAAAAAGAAAATGAGGGCCATGGCCATGGGCGCGGAAATCGCCATCTGGACAAACATCTGCACGCCGAATGTGTCATTGGCGACGGGGAGCCCTGTGATGTGGTATTGTTCGCCGGATGACGGTAGCGACTCGATTTTCTCTAGGACGAGCGTTGAGATGCGATAGCTTTGGTCTTTTGAAGCAATGGGCACGTAGAGCAGCAGTGATTTGCCCGCTTCGTCTACAACGGAACCCCGCATCAAAGGCAAATTCAAGAGACGGTCGCGAACTTGGGTCGCCTCTTCGCTATTCTGGGGCGGCTCCGGCATTAGCCAGTTGAACGACACCGCTCCTAGTCCAGACTGCTGGATGTCGTCGATAGTCGATGGAGCGATAGTCTTATGCGTAATGACACCCTCGATACTCTGTATATACCGTGTAAGTTCCCAGATGTTTGAAAGCGTCTCGGGATTGAACACGCCCTGCGGGTGGGAATCGTGAACCACTCCCAGCGCGATTTGATCGTATAATTCAAACTCGACTTTGGCTTGGCGATGGAAAACGCGGGTCGGGTTCTCCTCGGAGAGCATGTTTTCGGGATCGGTGTCCACTTGGACAGGATGCAACACGGCGAAGCGCTCGGGCCACAGGCTCGGGAGAACCGTTAGTCCGATCGCAATCGCGACGAGTCCCACACTAGAACCCATCACCCAGCTTGGGCGATGCATTCCCAATCCCGAAAACCGCTTCATTTCGACGTCTCCTTAGCTTTCTGGAAAGCACAGCCATCGCTGAGTCCGACTTTGCGGAAAACGAAGACAATAGGGCAGAAGCCGGTAAAGGCTGATTGGATCATATTGAATCCGGCGAAAACCGTTAGCCAAATCCAATTGGGATGAGCCCAATGGCTGAGGGCGATGCTGCCAAGGACGACGCATCCGGCGAAAATCATGACTGCTTTATCGATATTCATTGTTTTTTTGGTTGATTTAATTAGTTAGATTAGGCATTACTAAATTAGTTAAAACTAAATGAGTCAACACTAAATTAGAAAAAACTAATTCATGCCGCCAAAAGAGCCTTCAACTATCACAACTCTGTTTCTCCCGCCTCCCGAGAAGGTGGACATCGTCGCCCGAACGTTGAGAGGCTTGGCGAACGAGCAGCGTTTACAGATCTTGTGCCTTTTGAGTGAAAACAACGAGATGAGTGTGGGCGAGCTCATGCAGTATTTGGATCTCAGCCAGTCCGCTTTGTCTCAGCACCTGGCGAAGCTGAAAGCGGATAACTTTGTCAGTTCTCGCAAGGATGGGCTAAGCGTCTTCTATAAAGTAGAGCGGCAGGATATTCTGGAGATTCTCCACCTCTTACATGGGCTTTATTGTGCGTAGGGATACTCGTTTATAACGGAAGAGGCGAATGGTAAATCCTAGGAGCGATGGACTCAGTTTTCGAATCGCGGCCTAAAGCCGCTCCTACAATTTGAATGCGGACAGTAGACCCTTTTCGATTTTACCCATTCCGCGCTTGCCGGTCCGGAACTAAGTTCTCAACTTGCCTTGCGTCATGATCATCCTTCGCGGAGCGCCGTCTCACTCAGAATTTCGTCTCAGAAAGCTACTTGCTGAACTAACAGCGATCGGCCTACCGGCCAAGGAAGTGTATGCGGAATACGTCCATGTAGCCGAGACCAATGAGCCGCTGACCAACGACGAGCAGTCGATTCTCGAAAAGCTTCTGACTTACGGTCCCAAGATGCAGGGGCACGAGCCGAGTGGCCTGCTCCGCGTGGTAGCCCCGCGTCCGGGAACGCTATCTCCCTGGTCGTCAAAGGCAACGGATATCGCCCGCATTTGCGGTTTGTCGAAGTTGGAGCGGGTCGAGCGGGCCATCGCCTTTTGGATTGATTTGAGTGGCGCATCCCTCACCCCTGCTCAGCAGAGACTGTTAGACGGACCGTTGCATGATCGAATGACACAGGTCGTGTTCGATAGTCAGGAAGCAATGGATTTATTGTTTCGCCACGAGCAGCCGAAGCCTTTTGCGACCATTCCTATGAGTGTTGGGGGCCGGGATGCGTTGGTGGATGCGAACCAGTCCCTTGGACTTGCCTTGGCCGATGATGAGATCGACTACCTCGCTCTCAATTTTCAGAAGCTGGGTCGTGATCCCCACGATATCGAGCTCATGATGTTCGCCCAGGCGAACTCAGAGCATTGTCGCCATAAGATCTTTAATGCCAGTTGGGATATCGACGGCGAGGCACAGGAAAAGTCGCTCTTCAAAATGATCAAGAACACCTTCGAAATGAGAAGCGAAGGAATCTTGTCTGCCTACAAAGACAATGCGGCGGTATTCGAAGGGAGTCACGGAAACCGGTATTTTGCCGATCCGAAAAGCAATGAGTATGTTTCCAGTTTGGAAGACATCGCTATTTTGTGCAAAGTGGAAACCCACAATCATCCTACGGCGATTTCGCCCTTTCCGGGAGCGGCGACCGGTTCAGGTGGAGAGATTCGAGATGAAGGAGCCACGGGAGTTGGATCCAAACCAAAAGCCGGCCTTGTGGGTTTCACTGTATCCAATTTAAAACTCCCTGGAGCTGTTCGTCCTTGGGAAAAAGACTTTGGGAAGCCAAACCGAATAGTTTCGGCACTCGATATCATGATTGAGGGGCCCTTGGGAGGAGCCGCTTTCAATAACGAATTTGGCCGGCCCAATATTCTAGGGTATTTCCGAACCTTCGAACAGGAAGTGCCAGGAAAAGTGGCTAAAAGGGAAGAGATTGAAACCGACATCGAGGAAAGTGATGCAACGATTTCCTCAGATGATGAGGTATCATCCCGCGAACCAGATTACGTGTCAGAGATTCGCGGATACCATAAGCCGATAATGCTTGCGGGCGGTCTCGGGAATATTCGTAGAGAGCATATTGAGAAAGGGGAGGTGCATGAAGGAGACAAGCTAGTCGTTCTCGGTGGGCCGGCGATGTTGATTGGTCTTGGTGGAGGCGCGGCAAGCTCCATGGACAGTGGAACGGGAGAAGAGAATCTAGATTTTGCCAGTGTGCAACGGGACAATCCGGAAATGGAGCGGCGTTGCCAGGAAGTGATCGACCGCTGTTGGGCCTTGGGCGGAGAGAACCCTATTGCTTTTATTCATGATGTAGGAGCGGGTGGCCTTTCGAATGCCATGCCCGAACTCGTCAACGATGCAGGCAAGGGTGGGCGATTCGATTTGCGCAAGATCAACAATGATGAGCCCGGAATGAGCCCCCTCGAGATCTGGTGCAATGAATCTCAGGAGCGCTACGTAATGGCAATTCCCGCGGACCGCATTGAAACGTTTGTGTCCATCTGTGATCGGGAGCGTTGCCCTTATGCCATCATTGGAGACGCGACTGACGACCGCCAGCTGGTGCTTGATGATCCTCACTTTGGAAACCGTCCCATCGACCTTCCCCTAGATGTCCTCCTAGGGAAACCGCCTCGAATGCATCGCGATGAGACCTCAATGCAAAGAGATCTTGTGCCTTTATGCCTTGGGACCGTTACATTGGAGGAAGCCGTGCGACATGTCTTGTCTCATCCGGCGGTTGCGGACAAGACGTTCTTGATCACGATTGGCGACCGCACGGTCACGGGACTCATTCACCGCGACCAAATGGTAGGCCCCTGGCAAGTGCCGGTAGCGGACTGCGCTGTGACTGCGACTTCTTTCGATGGATACACAGGAGAGGCAATGTCGATTGGGGAACGAACGCCCACTGCGGTTAACAGCGCTGCGGCGTCGGCCCGTCTCGCGGTCGGAGAAGCCTTAACGAATCTTGCGGCTGCCCAAATAGGACCGTTGACGGGTGTTAATCTGTCGGCCAACTGGATGGCGGCGCCATCCGTGCCAGGGGATGCGGTTGACCTTTACGAAGCCGTCAAAGCAGTAGGTATGGAGTTGTGTCCAGCGCTGGGAGTTACGATCCCGGTTGGAAAGGACTCCATGAGTATGAGCACGGTTTGGCAGGACGATTCCGGAGAGAAACGTGTGACTGCTCCTATTTCCTTGATTATCACTGCGTTTGCCCGTTGCGAAGATATACGTCAATCTCTCACGCCACAGCTGGACCCAAATTTAGATTCGAGTTTGATACTCATTGATCTGGGTCGGGGCAAAAATCGCTTAGGCAGTTCCATTTTGGCTCAGACGCTCTCTCAGATGGGGGATGCTACCCCTGATGTGGACAGTGCTGAAGATCTCAAAAATTTCTGGAACGCGATCCAGCAACTCGGAAAGGAAGACAAGATTCTCGCTTATCACGATCGTTCCGATGGCGGTCTGTTTGCCGCGGCTGTGGAAATGGCGTTTGCCGGTAATGTGGGAGTTAATCTTGAAGTTTTGAGTGAAGGCGATCCGTTCGCCCCTCTATTTTCAGAAGAATTGGGTGCTCTCATCCAGGTAAGCGGAAGCGATCTCGCGGATGTATTCGATATATTGAAGCGCCATGGTCTGGAAGATTGCTCGAACATAGTGGGCCGATTGAATACGCGATACCAAATCCAAATTTCGGAAGCAGGTGAGGTCCTGTACGAAGAAGATCTGTCCGTTCTCCGGGCCGTTTGGTCGGATGTTACTTTCCGCATGCAGAACCTGCGTGACAATCCCGAGTCCGCAGCTTCTGAGCATGCGATCCGGCAGGACCGAGAGAATCCAGGAATCAGCCCTAAGGTTACGTTTGAAATTGAAGATTTAAAATTTGAAATTGGAAATACTGCGGCGAAGCCACGAATCGCCATCCTCCGCGAACAAGGGGTCAACGGGGAAGTTGAAATGGCAGCTGCCTTCGATCGAGCTGGATTTTCTTGTATCGACGTTCATATGACGGATATTTTGAGTGGCAGTATTTCTCTTGGCGATTTCAACGGTCTCGCCGCTTGTGGCGGATTCAGCTACGGTGACGTCCTGGGAGCGGGTGAAGGCTGGGCTAAAAGTATTTTGTTCAATGAGAAGGCGAGAGAGGAATTCAGGGCGTTCTTTAATCGAGAAGAAACCTTCTCCCTTGGAGTATGCAATGGATGCCAGATGCTTAGTAACTTGAGAGAACTCATACCGGGTGCGAGCCATTGGCCGCATTTTGTTCAAAATAGAAGCGAACGCTATGAAGGTCGGCTAGTGTCCGTCAAAATCGAGAATACCCCAAGTGTGCTTTTCAAAGATATGGAAGGGAGCGTTCTCCCTATCGCAGTCGCCCATGGTGAAGGAAGAGCCGAGTTCAAAAGCGAAGAAGCGGCGAGCGCGTGCGATAAATCCGGCCTCGTGTCGGCCCGCTTTGTGGACAATCTTCATAATGTGACGGACGCGTATCCACTCAATCCGAACGGATCTCCGTTCGGCATTACTAGCCTGACCAGCGAAGACGGACGCGCAACAATCCTCATGCCCCACCCCGAACGCGTGTTCCGCTCATCGCAGATGAGCTGGAGTCCACGGGATTGGCCGGAGGACAGTCCGTGGATGCGTTTCTTCAGAAACGCTCGCGTTTGGGTGGGGTAGAGCCGTATCCTGACGTAGCGCGATCGCCCGAAGATGGCATTCTTACGACTTGCTCGGAAGAATGTCCCCGCAGGGGATGGTTTTGGTGGGTGCCCTGGGGCAGGCAAAATCACAAAGGGTTCTCCGAACGACGCAACTCAGCTGAGCCCCCAAAGATTGGGGAGAAGATTTCCCGCGGATGCGAATGTTCCGAAACGCTCGAGTTTTTGTGGTCTAAAAATAGAACCTAGACAGGTCTCTTGAAACACACAATTTTGTGGTTCTCGCGGTCGTTGGTCCAGAGGTATTGACCATCGAAGGCGAGGGCCCGGGCGCCAAAGGGGATTTTGGCGATGTCTGTTGCGGTCTCTGAGCTGAGGCTGATTTGGGTTAGAAAGTAGTTGTTGGTTTCTTCCGAATCCGTAGTGGATAGATAGATACTTTTATCCACAAAGACTTGGCCGCAAATTCCATGGGGAGATGAAAGTGATTTGTGTACTTGGTCGTCAATTCCTAGTTGGAGAACAACCTTATTATACCACTGGCTAACATAGAGACTGGATCCGTCGAAGCCAAGTTGTGACCCCGTGTCATCAGGGCAGGGCAACTTAAAGACGGTATCGAATCCGTGTCCAGGAATGCAGCGACGAATGATACGGTTGTCCTTTTCGGTCTCTCCGCAGAGGACACGGAGCTCTTCACCGATGGAAACCATTCCAAAGGGAACTCCAGGTGCTTTAACTTCCCAAATAACGGTCCACGTTTCGGGATCGATTTGATAGATGGTTTCGGATTCCATGGAACCCATCCAAAGGGTGCCATTGTGCCAGGCAAGGCTCTGGGGTCTAGGAGCGGGTGAGGCGAGCCGTTTGATTTCTTCGATATGGTTCATGATTTGGAAATTTGGATTTAGATCTATGCCTACGGATTGCTTGGATTCACGCGATTAATTGAATGAAACGAGTTATCCTATCTGTGCAGATCCATCCGTAGTTATTCAATAGCCCGATCTAGCAATTCAACTGTATGGACAACCCGTAGAGGAGTCTCTTTGTCTTTGGAATGAAATTCGATCTGGGTGAGGCATCCGATGTTGCCCGTAGCGATGATGTCTGCGTCCGTAGCGTACAAATTTTTAACTTTTCTCTCACCGAGTTCTTTCGCGGTATCGGAATGTTCGATATTATAGCTGCCTGCGGACCCGCAACAAATCTCCCATTCGGCTGGTTCGAGAATCTCTAGACCGGGCATAGATCGAAGCAGCTTCCTGGGAGCGGATCGGACTTTCTGAGCGTGAGCCAGGTGACAGGCATCGTGGTAAACGACTTTGACGGTCTCAGGATTTTCGATTTCGGGAGGCGTGAATCCGATCTGATCCAGATACTCGCAGATATCAATTACCTTGGACGCATAGTCTTTCGCCTGAGCTCTTAGCGCGTCTTCCTCTCCCGCGAAGAGCGTTCCGTACTCTTTCATTCCGGAGCCGCACCCAGCTGCAGTTGAAATAATAGCATCCACATCTTCAGGGAAGGTTTCGAAATTTTTGCGTGCTGCCTTTCGGGCCTCTTTGGATTCGCCGATATGCATAGCCAGAGAGCCGCAGCATCCTTGACTTCTGGGTACAAGTACTTCGATGCCATTTCGATTGAGTACACGAATAGCCGCCTGGTTAATTCGTGGAGCGAGTGCCTGTTGAGCACAGCCAATGAGAAGCGCGACGCGACCCCTCTTTTCGCCCTGAGCCGGGTAGAATTCCTTGAATTCCTGCTGAGGCGGTAATTCGCTGGGCGCGAGCTCGAGCATTGCGCTGAACCCTTTGGGGAGATAGGGTGCGAGAGGTCTAAATAGGCTAGCGACTTTTGAGGCCGTTCGGAAGCGATCCGGATAGGGAATTGTTTTAAGAAGGGCCATTCGTTGCAGCTTTTCGCCTAACCCCCGCTTTCTCTGTTTTTCCGACCAAGCCCGGTAAGGCGAAATAAGCTCTCCGTAT
>CALDFV010000158.1 GCA_937942145.1 uncultured Opitutaceae bacterium | reverse complement strand
CGCTCCCCCCAGGAGGAACACGCCCTCACCAAGATGGATTTCCAGCCGACTCGCCACCCAAGGACGCAGGAGCATTCCCATAACGTATATGGCGATGGAATTCATGCCCACTACCACCAAGGGGAAGGTCCATTTCTGCTTCTGCTTAATGTCCACAACCCAGTATAAAATAGCGAGAATCAAGCAGCACCAGCCCGTCGAGTAGAGTGTCCAGGAAGGGGTCCAAATCCGTTTAACAATCGGGCAAATTCCGCTTACGCCCAAAAACCAGCCGAGAATGAGTCCTCCGAATCCACCTATGAGAAGCAGATTTAGCTTTTGGGAATCGGTCTTTTTGGAACGCAACAACTCCCCACATATGAGCCCAAAAATCATGGTCGCGAGGGAAGGAAGGAAATTCAAAGTCTGGTACCCGCCTGGATTGTAAGTGAAGGGCTTGCGGACTTGAGTGGAATCATCGCCTGAGAACGGCGCGCTTTCCGGCATCAGATTGAGGAACCACGTATCGAAGGCATGTCCGGCATTGGCGTTCTTGTGCCAAGAAGCGTCTACCCCTTGTAAATGCTCCTGTGCCCAATCCGCGCTTACATTGACCTCTGAAGCTCCCCTGTCCAGATCCAAGCCAGATCCTGGATACAGGACATAAATCAGCCAAGTGGATACAAGCACTGCTCCCGCAACGATGGATTGGATTTTGAAGGAACGTCCCCAAAGCAAGAAAAGAAACGTATAGCCTAATCCCATCTGAGTGAGAACATTCGTCATCCACCAACGTGTCAGGGGACCGTTAGACGTTAGGAATATTCCTAGAAAAATCAGGATTAGCGAGCGGCTAATGGCGTGCCCGAGCATGCGCTGACGGGATTGGCCTTCTCGCTTTCGCCTAACATACGAATAGGCCATGGACATCCCCACCATAAACATGAATGAGGGTTGAATTAAATCCCAGTAGCTACAGCCGAGCCACTCCACATGGGATGTCTGGTAGCGTACAAACGACCAAAACCAGGAGTCGGGGTTCTCCGCCAAATGCAAGGATGCCGTCCTCGCCAGTCCGAATCCGTTAAACGCCAGCGTGACCATGATGAGTCCTCGATAAACATCGAGCGACACCAGCCGAGAACTACTAGAGGGGGATTTTTCGGGACTGCTAGTCATGACAATTGGGGTAAATAAAGTCAAAGGCTAGCACGCAGAGATCCAATTGCCCAACAAAATGTGGACTACATTTATATCGTTATCTAGAGTGCTACCCAGGCGTTCCCACTTTGTGAGCTCTCTACCGCTTTCTCCACGAATCGAAGTCCTGCTACCCCATCTTCAATTGTCGCGTACGTTGACCCATCGGCGCCTTTAAATTCACCCGATTGATACGCCCTCACATCGGACTCAAAACAACGGTGCAGGCGAGCAAACGCGTCATGAAACCCTTCCGAATGCCCCCAAGGAATGGTAGGTTCTGCCATGAGGTCCTCCGGCAGATCCTCAAAGAATCCATCGTTCGCATGAACCCCTCCCCGGTAGTAGATCCGATCCGGCTGGTCGATGAGGCTAACGACGAGTTTGTCCGAGTCCTCCTGTGACCAGCGAAGGGAACCTCGCTCACCATTTACTTCGATACGTAGGTCATTCTTATGGCCGATCGCTATTTGGGTCGCCCGTACCAAAGCCTTTCCGCCGTTGCTCATACTACAATAAGCAGTAAAATGATCATCCTGTGTATAAGCTTCCGGCACCCCCGTCTCTACAAAATTCTCCAGATGAGCGTTCAATGATTCGACTTCCAAACCGGTCACAAACCGAAGCTGCATCAATGCATGCGTAGCGATGCTGAATCCACAATTCCCCGATTTCACCGTTGAGGGATCGAAGGGCAATTTGCCTTCCCTAAACCCGGGCTTCGTGGACCGGACCGCCACATGCGACTGAAGGTAATTCGTATCCGACCAGCGAACCTCCCCCAGCAATCCACTTCGTACGATAAATCGGGCCAAACGACTGGTCCAATGTCCCAAATAAGTATGGGCTACGCAAAATGGGATTTGTTTTTCGTTTACGATGGTTTTTAACGCCTCAGAATCCGACAAATTGTCCGTAAGCGGCTTCTCGCAGAAGACGGGAATCCCTGCCTCCAAAAAGCGCTTGGCCGGTTCGAAATGGGCGTGATCCGGAGTCAGGATGACAACATAGTCGATTCGATCCTCCTCGGATTTCCCAATTTCGCTATTCACCATCGCATCAAAACCTTCGTATCCTTTAATTGGGTACGGCCAAGAAGCCGCCGTCTGTAAGGCTCTCTCCGGGTTGGACGAAAGGGCTGCCGCAACTACCTTTCGCGTGCCATCCATAAAGATGGCCTTCTGGTGGGCATTGACAATAAAACCAGAACTGCCGCCAACGATAGCGACTTTTAGAGGGATCGGACTTGAACTCATGCTGGACATAATTCGCCCTGAAGAGAGGTTGCCAAATGAAAAAGACAAGCTTGTTGAATAAGGGTACGATTTTTTGCCTTCACTCGCACGGTTGAATTTAGCAAAATGACTCCTCAGGTCACAATAGATCGCTTTTCCTCAATTTATGGGCCACGATTCTTTTCGCCCCTTCACCTCACAACCATCTCTCGTTTCCCCAATACTGATGACCAAACAATCCCTACTTCTCACCCTTCCCCTGCTCCTCTGCAATTTTCTGACCCTCGGGGCTACCAAAGATTCGCCCAACATCCTTTTCATTTTCACAGACGATCAAAGCCACCGAACCGTTAGCTCGTATCCGGAGGCTTATGATTGGGCACATACCCCGAATATTGACAAATTGGCCGAATCGGGAATTCGGTTCAGTCACGCCTACATGAGCTCCTGGTGCATGCCCGCTCGGGCAACCATGCTTACGGGACTGCAGCAGCATAACATTCCCAGCCTCCATAGAGTGGGCCCCTATCCGGGAGCGGAATACGATCCAGAAGAGCTTCCATTTTGGCCAAAAGTATTTCGCGAGCGGGGATACAGCACCGCTCAGATCGGGAAGTGGCACGTGGGCACGGATACCGGTTACGGGCGCGATTGGGACTACCAGTATGTGTGGGTGCGCCCGGTTCCGACGAGGGAGAATGCCCGAGAGTACTATGTCGACCAGAAGATCATTCTGAACGGGAAACCAATCGGCACGGTAAACGCCTACGCTACTGACAACTACACGAACCGGGCGGTTGAATTTATCCACGGTGAGTACCGTGATCCTGACAAGCCTTGGTACCTATGGCTCTGCTACACCGGCATCCATGGTCCCTTTACGCCCGCAGATCGTCACCTCGATGCTTATCCTAACGTTGAGATTCCCTCACCGGTTGACCTCTACCCGCCTCGACCTGGAAAACCGGAGTACGCTCGTGAATACGGGGTCTGGAGAGAAGACCCGGAGGGGAATGCCCGGACATACAACCAAGGACGATTCGGCGACTCACTTTACGACGCCACGCGCCAGTACCATCAAGCGGCCTTGTCGGTCGACGAGGGCGTGGGCCGCCTCATCGAGTCACTCCGATCCACCGGCCAACTGGAAAACACGCTCGTCGTCTTCACTTCCGATCAGGGTTTTGCTTGGGGACAGCACGGTTTCCGCCACAAAAGGGCCCCCTACGCCGCTAACATCAAAGTGCCGTTTATCGTCTCTATGCCCGGAACCGTTCCGGCAAACAAGGTGTGCCCTTCTCCTGTTGGCGGGATCGATCTGGTTCCGACTTTCTTCAAATTCGCTAACCTGGATCTTCCCTGGAAAATGGACGGTCGCGACATGACTTCATTACTCATGGATCCTGGTCAAACTTGGAGCAGGCCCGTATTGTTGAGCTTCACCAGGGAATCCTTCAAGCCCGATACCGATCGTATCGAAGCGCCTCCAAGATACACGGGTAACAATTCCCCTTGGTATAGCTTTGTAGTCAACGACCGCTACAAATACATACAGTCTTTCGTGGAGAATGAAATCCCCGAACTCTACCATATCGATGATGACCCCGATGAGCTCCAAAATCTCGCCCTCCTGCCAGAATACCGAAAAATTGTGATACAGCAAAAAGAGCTTCTCGCCTCGGAACTCAAACGAACCAAGGCAAGATTCGTTGATCAATTGCCCTCCGTCAGGGGGTTTGACTAAACAGGAAACCGTTTGCGCCAGTTAAAACATTATCAGACCAAAACCATCATCCCCAGACGTGGC
Organism: uncultured Opitutaceae bacterium; assembly: GCA_937942145.1. Taxonomy (GTDB): domain Bacteria; phylum Verrucomicrobiota; class Verrucomicrobiia; order Opitutales; family Opitutaceae; genus Pelagisphaera. The sequence goes on along the minus strand of CALDFV010000158.1, from coordinate 3,143 downwards.
GCATCTTTTCCCTCAAAAACGAGACGCTCCGCTGCATCTGCTCAAAGCCGTCCACACCGTCTTCGATGCTCACCCAACCATCGAATCCCACCTCTTTTAACGTCCCAAATATGGCGTCGTAGTCATTGAGCCCTTTACCGATTTCACCATGACTCAACCGCTGGGCATATCCGAGACTGTCCATCTCTTCATTGCGAAGATCTTCGATCGTTCCTTCCAATAAAAACCGATCACTGGCGTGCATCGTCACAACGCGATGCTTAACTCGTTCCAGTAGCTCAAGCGGATCCTCCCCTGCCAGCACCGTATTGCTAGGATCGTAATTCACTCCGAATCCCTGATCGTCTATCCGGCCAACCAACTCGCAAAAGATTTCCATGCGCTGAGCGAATTCAGGATAGGTCCAATAATTATCTTTGTAGTGATTTTCTATGACAAGCGTGATTCCTCTTTCCCGAGCATACGGAATACAGGCCTCGATGCATTCAACCGCGAATCCAACGCCATCCTCTCTGGAAACCTCGGGACGACGCTGACCGGAAAGAACGCGGCAATAGGCGCCACCCAAAGCAGCGCACATATCGATCCAGCCTTTCTCTTTATCCACCTGAGCCTGGCGAAACCCGGGGTCCGGATGAGTGAAATCCGGCGAACAGCACAACATCGGAATCGAGCGACCCTGATCTTCCACCATCCGGCGATAGTCGCTCCAACGGGAGGAATCTTTCAGATCCAGAAAGTCCGAATAGAATTCCAATCCGTCCACGTCCAATTTTCCGGATAGTTCAATCCACTCCACAAGTGTCATCGCTCTATCGATACAGAGTGAGTCCATCCAGGCTTTGGGAAAGGCAGCTAATTTAGGCATAATATAAAAAATTCGACTAACTATTATTTATAGGATGTGCTCGTTCCTCGCTGACATGATCCCTTTTCACGCACCGCTGTCAACGCAACTGAAAATCCTTTGACGGAGCAAAAATGTCGAAGCAATCCACGCCGCCTTGCGACGTAGCTACACCGAGATTTCGGTGTAGAGTCTGCAGCGTCATCCTTGTATAAACTCATATTCCCATTTCATAGTCTTCGTCCTTGGACGGGTTCTGCCCGAGAAAGGGGTACTGCTCCAAATCGAGAACGGTACCCGAAAAGGGCTTGGATTCATCGCTCAACCAAAAGGCGACCACATTAGCCACTTCGCTAGGCTGTGTCATCTTCCCTGTCGGCACGACTCCTTTATCCAGTTTTTCCGGCCAGCCCTCCGGGAGGCCATCATCCAACTTCCGTAAGTACTCGGTTTCCGACAACACCCAGCCGAGGTTCAGATGAGTGAACCGGATTCCTTGTTTCGAGTAGATTCCGGCCAGATTCCTCGACATCGTCTGTAGCGCTCCTTTTGATACACTGTACGCGCTAAGGATCGCTTCGCCCCCGTGAGCGTTAATGGAGCCAATATTGACCACGCACCCTTTTGCCGACTTCAAGTGCGGCAAAGCTGCTTGGCAGATCAAGAACGGGGCCCTAACGTTTACGGCCATAGACTGGTCGAATTTCGCCGCATCCGTATCCTCAAAGCGTCCGCGCATAATTACGGCTGCGTTGTTTACAACCCCGTGCAGTTTTCCAAATTTGGCGACCGTTGCTTCCACAATCTCCGCCGGCGATTCAGCGTCCGCCAAGTCTCCCCGAATTCCGAGTGCATTGGATCCCATCTCGTCCACAGCGGAGTCGACCTCAGATTGATTCAAACCATGAACCGCCACCTTGGCCCCCTCCTGCAAGCACTTTTCCGCGATTGCTCGACCAATCCCCGAGTTGGCGCCCGTCACTAAAATTACCTTACCTTCTAGCTTTCCGTCACTCATGGTTTCAAAACTGCTTTCACAATTTCCGCCGAATGCATCGACTCGAAGGCCGTATGCCATTCCTCAAGCGGCCAAACGCCCCCAATCACCGGGTCCAGGTTCAACTGTCCCGACCCCGTAAGTTTGAGTACACGCTCCCAGATCGGCCAGTTATGGCTAAAGCTGCCACGCAGGGTAATGCCTTTCTGCACCAATGAATCTAATGAAAAATTCAACGGCTGTGGGCCCCACCCTACCTTGCTAATCCAGCCCGCCGGCCGCGTAATCTTCAATGCGATCTCCAGTGTTTTCGAAACGCCCGCCGCATCAACCACCCCGTCTACTCCGAGCCCGTCCCCAGCAAAAGCCCATTCATCTACGCTTCCTACAATCGCTTCACATCCGTACTGCTTCGCCACTTCAAGACGCCTGCGGTCGCTATCCAGCCCCACCACCGCTACCTCCGCGCCCCATAGCTTGGCAATCGCCGCGCACAGCAATCCAATAGGACCCGGTCCCATTACAACAACACGATCACCGGGTTTGATATCGGAATGGTTCACAACCGCATTATAGGCTACACAGCAAGGTTCTGTGAGAGCGGCTTTCTCAAACGAAAGCCCTTCGGGAATCCGGTGGAGACAGCGAGCCGGCACACGGACATAGCGCGTCATCGCGCCATCGACACCATAGCCAAATCCCTTTCGAGTCGGGTCCAAATTATAAAGCCCCTTTCGCGACATCGGGTTGTTCGGGTCAATGATCGCCGCGGTCTCGCTCACCACGCGATCCCCTTCTTTCCAGCCGCTCACCCGCTTTCCCATCTCTGCGATGACTCCACCGAATTCATGGCCCAGCACCACGGGATAGTTGACCGGCCAGCTATGCAGCGCTTGCCATTGGTGAAGATCGCTGCCGCAGACGCTGACCGCCTCTACTTGAAGCAAGACATCCTCGTCACCGATTGAGGGTCGGGAAAACTCGCGAAGTTCTACGGCGCCAGTTTTGTTTTCAAAATTAACTACTGCGGGATACCTCATGGATAAATGAATATGCTTGGACGGGTTTGATAGAAAATAGAGACACAGCTCAAGTGCGAAGTCCATTCCATTTGCGTGGATCGGCCCTGACCTCATACTTAGCGGCTTCAACCAATTTTGGGCGAGTTCAATAGGCTTGCTATTCATAGGAGTAACGCGAACCTTTAATACGCTCGACCTCTCATAAGTTGATATAATACCTGATGCGCATACCAGGCCGACCTAGATACAAGCAGGAGATGACGGGACTCCAAAACTT